>CAXNEN010000029.1:0-10658 GCA_964201505.1 Opitutales bacterium | reverse complement strand
GCCCGACTCAGCCATATAGATGATCTTGTATTCGTCGACGGCTTCCTTGGCCTTGCCCATCTTCTCGAACGTATCGCCGAGGGCGTAGATGATCTCCTTCTTCAGGTCGTTCATCAACTGCACTTCGCTCTTGGCCACGGTGAGCTGCTCGATGGCGAGGTCATATTTGCCACCGAGGGTGAAGGCGCGACCGATGGCGAGGAGGGCGGGCTGGCGGAACTTCGGGTTACGCTGGGCGTACTGGAGCTGCTGCACGGCCTCGTCGAGGCGATTGGCGGTCAAGAGCAGAGTGCCGAGCTCGTAGCGGTAGGAGAAGTCGTTCGGGTAGCGTTCGACCAAAGAGATGGAGGTTGTGAGGCGGAAGTCAGCGAGTTCCGTCTCGTTCTTGGCCAGGGCGTCTTTGCTGGCCGCGTCGGCGGGGTTGGCGGTGATGACTTCACGCAGCTGTTTAGAGATGCGTTCGTAGCGGCGGGCGACGAGGTCGCTTTCCTGGCGTTCGAGCGAAGTGTCGGCCTTGCCGAGTGTTGTGAGGCGTCCGCGCTGGAGCCAGGCGATGGCGCTATCGAGATCTTCGGCGATGACGAACATGCGGACGATCTCGCGGTAGAGGTCGAGGTTGTCCGGCGAGGCTTGAATCTTCTGGGCGAACTCGCCGGC
Organism: Opitutales bacterium; assembly: GCA_964201505.1. Classification (GTDB taxonomy): domain Bacteria; phylum Verrucomicrobiota; class Verrucomicrobiia; order Opitutales; family UBA953; genus UBA953. The sequence goes on along the minus strand of CAXNEN010000029.1, from coordinate 10,001 downwards.
CTGCGCGATGGCGGTGGCCGCGTCGGTGACGGTGCGTGAGGCTTGGTCGATACGCAGGGCTTCATCCTTGTCCTTGAGTTTGGATTGGAAGTCGCCCTTGTCCTCCCAGTTGCCTTTCTTCATCGTTTTATTAACCGAGGCTTTGCGGACGGCTTCCTGCAGGTCACCGTTGCCGGGGAAGAGCTTGAGGCCCTTGTCGGCGGCGTTGAGGGCCTGGTCGTTCTCGCCGGCGCTGATCCAGACGTTGGCGAGGTCGACGAAATGTTGCACCTCGGTGGGTTCGCTGGTGGCGAGTTCTTCGTAGGCGAAGGCGGCCAGTTCATGGAACCCGAGCGTGACGCCGGCGAGGGCGAGGGTCTTGTTGGCGTTAGCATCGGTCGGCTTCTTGCTAAGGGTCTCCTCGGCGGCGGCGATCGCGGCGATCGGATCTGCTTCCACGGCCTTGGCAATCTTGCCGGAGGTCAGGGCGCCGGTGATACCGTCGAAAAGGCCTTTCTTGGTTCCGAGGAGAGCTTTTTGGGCTTTGCGTAGGGTACGGCGGACTTCGATGCAGCCCGGATTGCGGGCCAAGATGCTGGAAAGGACCTCGATCGAATACTGAGGGTTGGATTTCAGTTGCTGGTCAGCCGCCGTGATCTGTTTCTGGAGCCGGGGATCGAGCTCGGTAAGGGCGACTTTTTTCATGGATAAATAGGCTGTTTGACCTGCGAAAACTGACTGTCACGACGCGGGGGGTCAATCCCTTGGACGTGAAAAACGCAGGTGTCGGCGGAGGGCGGGCCGAAGGGGGGTGGCGATGATCCTTCCGACGCATTCCGGGTCGCCGCAGGTGCAAGGGTGAAAGAGGCTGTCGGCGAGTGAAAACCCATAGTCGAAGGTGATTTCTTCGTCGACCTCGACGGGCTTCATGGCGGTGAGCCAGGCGGTCGAGCTGGCCTCATCCCAGACCAGTTCGGCGTTCGGGTGGCAGGCGTGGTTCGCGTGTCGGGCGGGATTGTCCTCGGCGGAACCGTCAATCCATATCCCGGGTGAGATCTCGAGGGCGAAGATTTTACCTTCGGTGGATGACTCGTCCGGAGGCTGCGTGACCACTCGACCGGCGTAAGGCGCGATGCGCTCTTGGGCTACGAACGCGCGTGTGGCGAAAAGCCCGAGGCCGGCGATGGGCGACGGACGTGAAGCGACGTCCGGGTTGCTCATGCCTCCGATCGGAGGTCGCGGGTCATCAGTGCGACCACGCCGGCGCGAGGGTCGAGTCCTTTGTAGAGAATTGCATGCAAGCAGAAGAGGATGGGTGCATCGAGTCCGCGGCTGATCGCTAATTGGGAGAGCGCTTCAGCGGCGCGATGACCTTCGACGGCTTCCTTGCGGGAGGCCAGCGCGGCGAGCGCGCCGTGGGGATCTTGCGCGAGCTGTTCGCCGAGGGCGCGGTTGCGACTCCAGGAGCCGTGCGCTGTGGCCATCAGGTCTCCGACCCCACCGAGCCCGAGCAAGGTTTCGGGTCGCGCACCTAAGGCTTCGCCCAAGCGGGACATTTCTTGCAGCGAGCGCGTGAGCATGGCGGCCTTGGCGTTGGAACCGAGAGCGAGTCCGTCGCAGAGGCCTGCTCCCAGTGCGTAGACGTTCTTGAGCGTGCCGCCGATTTCCACTCCGATCAGGTCGGTCGAGGTGTAGGCCCGGAGCGTCGGGCCGCTGACGGCGGCTTGGGCTTCTTTAAGTAAGTCCGCGTCGGTGACGGCCGCGAGGACGAGGGCGGTCGGTAGCCCGCGGGCGACTTCGTCGGCGTTACTTGGGCCGCTGAGCGTACCGACGGGGATCGAGCCGAAGGCTTCGGCCATGAGTTCCGAAGGGCGGCGCAGCGTGGTGAGGTCAAGGCCCTTACAGAGTGAAATCGCCATCTTCGCGGATGAACCGCGTAACGCCGGACCGATGGATTTAAGCAATTCGGGCAGGCCCTTGGAGGGGCAGGCGAGGAAGACCAGGTCCACATCCATGAGCGCCGGCAGCGGTTCGAGTCCGATCTGGATGGAGTCGTCGAGATGATGGCCGGGGAGGTAATCTTTGTTTTCGCGGGTGGTCGCGAGTGCGAGCGCCTGTTCGGCGCGGCGCGGCACCAGCGTGACGGTTTGGCCTTGGCGGGCGAGGTGGATGGCCATGGCCGTTCCCCATCCGCCGGCTCCGAAGATGACGCAGTTCATTTGGATTTCTTAGTGCGCACCTTGGCGGCCCAGCGGCGGACGGCCGCGACCGCGTCACGGTGCAGGTTGGCTTCTGGTCGGGCGAACGGTGGTGGCTCGGGCGTGAGCCCCAGCAGATCGTGGATGACGAGAATTTGGCCGTCGCAGCCACGGCCAGAGCCGATGCCGATGGTGGGCACGTTCACCGCTTCGGTGATCTTCGGCATGAAGGCTTCGTCGACGCATTCGACGACGATGGCGAAGGCTCCGGCGGCGGCGACGGCTTGGGCGTCGATCAGGATCTTTTTTTGGTCCTCAGGCGTCAGGCCGCGCCGACGATAGCCGGCGGCGTGCACGCGCTGGGGAAGCATGCCGACGTGGCCCATGACCGGGATACCCGCATCAATGAGGCGGGCGATGGACGGCGCGAGGGAGGCGCCACCTTCGATCTTCACGGCCTTGACGCCGCCTTCCTGGAGGAAGCGTCGGCAGTAACCGAGAAGCTTTGGGAAGCTGTCGTGGGCGAGGCCGAAGGGTAGATCACCGACCACGAGGGCTTCGGTCTTGGCCCGGCCGACGGCGGCGGAATGGTGAATCATCATGTCTAAGGTTACTCCGACGGTATCGGGGAGTCCGAGGACGGCGTTGCCTAGGGAATCTCCGACGAGGATGAGGTCGGCGCCGCCGGCGTCCGCAATGCGGGCCGTGCTCACGTCGTAGGCGGTCAGGCAGACGATGGGCCGGACGCCTTTGAGGGCGCGGAGGGACCGGGTGGTGGACTTCACGCCTTTGGACTTACCTAGAGACGCTCCGCTTGTAAAGCGTGGGTAAAGGGTGTAGGCAAAGGGTGTGCTGCGCCGTCTCGCCAATCTGTTCCGCAAGCCCGATTACCGGGTCAATGCTTATGCCCATAAGGATCTTTCAGGCGAGACCAAGCTGGCCTGGCATGCGCACCTGAAGTTGCTCCTGAGCATGCGGCGCGGATTGGATCATGCAGCCGAGACGCCAGAAATCTGGGCCCGTCATCACAAGTGGGTCCTACTCGCGCTGGCCGTGGCGGCCGCTTGGCTGCTGGCCGAGAGCGCCGTCGCTTGGAATTTCTTCGAAGGCTAAGGGGGTTTACTTACGGGCTTTCCAGCCGTAGTCGCGGTACTTCCACGACCAGGTTCCATCGCGTCGGCAGGTGACCGTGCCGAAGCCCTCGGGCTTGCCAAAGACCGGGCCTTTCCACCACATGCCGCAGACCGCGCCCCCTTGCAGGTAGGTGACCTTGCCGATCTCGATGCGTTCGACGACGTGGCCGTGGCCGCTGAGTACGAGTTGCAGGTTATAGGCGTCGAACAGTTTCCGGAAGGTATGCAGGTTGCGGACGATGGCCTTACCGTCGAGGTGAAGGTCGGGCCCCTTCAGCACCTGATGCCAAGTGGTGTAGAACGGGATGTGCGTGACCATCACGATGGGCTTCGTGCGCCCAGTTGCGGCGAGGTCCTGCTTGAGCCAGTCGAGTTGGGCGTCGTCGATCCAGCCTTCGTAATCGAGCGTCTCCTTGTTCTGGCCGATTGAATCCAGAATGATGAAGTGCCAGCCTTTATGGTCGAAACTGCGATAGGTGCGCGCGAGCCCGAAGCGTTCCGCGAAAAGTTTCTTACCGTAATCCTGGTCGGTCGGCTTCACGGGCGACTTCGTCGACCAGCCCACGACATCATGGTTCCCGATGGTATGATGGACCTGCAGGGCGAGCTCCTTACTGCATTCGTCGAACACCTTCCATTGTTCGCGGATGCGGTCCATGCCCACATCGAGCGCGTCGAAGATCAGGTCGCCACCCGTGAGGACGAAGTCCGCCGGTGTGGCGAGGGTGTTGACGGTCCGTAGGCATTGGCGGAAGCCTTCGGGGGCGCCGAGTTCGGGTTGGACGTGGATATCCGTCAGGTAGGCGAAGTCGAAGGAGTCTTCATCCTTCGTCGCACCGAAGGCGTGGGTGGCGAGGCTGGCCAGTAGGCTCGTACCGAGGAAGTGGCGACGGTCCATCATCGGCTCAGGCGGGGCCGAAGCCGAAGAGGTCGATGCCGAGTTGCTTGGCACGGGCGATCACGGCCGGCTTGTCGATGAGGATGACTGCATCGGCCTCGAGTGCGGCTTTCGTCACGCCGCCTTCGGCCATGCTCTCAAGCGTCTTGAGTCCGAAGCACGGTACGTCGAAGCGCCAGTCCTGGGCGTATTTCGCGGTCTTAGTGAGCAGCATCTCCTTGCCGCCCGTCTGCGCGCAGCGGCGGAGCATGTTGTCGGTGCCTTCGAAGGCTTCGACCGCGATGACGGTACCCTTGGCCGTCACGACCGACTGACCGACGTCGAGCCGGGCCATCTCGCGTGCCATGCGCGTGCCGAATTCGAGCTGGTCTTCGCTGATGCCGCAGGCCCAGCCGGTCATGCAGCCGGGCGAGGCGAGGTGGTCGTCGAGGAAGATGCGCGCATCGAGCATACGGACGCCGAGCTGTTCGATCTCGGCGGAGATAGCGCCGAAGATGGTCACGGCGTTGCGCTCCTTCAGGGAAGCCATCAGCGCAATGAGCTTCAGGTCCGGCACCATGCCCGTGAAGAGTTTGCGCGGGGTCACCTGACCGGCCATGACGGCGCCGGCGGCGCCCAGCTCGCCGAGCGCGTCGAGCATTTGACCGAGCTTACCGACGGGGATGGCGCGATGGTCCGCGGGGCTGAAGGTCGCGATCAGGGCCGGGTCGGTTTCCTCTTCAAAGGAAACCAGCTTTACCATGGCACCGCGGGCGCGGGCGCATTCGACGAGCAGGGCGGGGTAGCGACCCTTGCCGGCGATGACCGCCACGGTCTGCGTGGGGTCGAAGCCCGGGGGTAGGAATCTTGAGGCGGACGCCATGTCGGCAGTGTTTCGGCGGAAGGGCCCGGGCTCAAGCCTGCTTTGGGTTGCCACTGGCTGGTCGGCGGAGCGTAATGCGGCATGCCTTCTGCCATCGGCATCCTAGGTGGGACCTTCGATCCTCCGCATGCGGGCCATGTGGCCGCGGCCACTGCGGCTTGGAAGCAGCTCGGGTTGGATGAAGTCCGCATCACTCCGGCGGGGCAGGCTCCGATGCGCTCCGGCGCACCGGTGGCCTCTGCCGCTGACCGTGCGACGATGTGCCGACTGGCGTTCGCCGAGTGTCCTTGGGCGGTTATCGATGAGCGTGAGGTCAGCCGGGCCGGCACGAGCTGGTCGATCGAGACCGCGCGGGAACTCGCTCAGGAGTTTCCTTCCGCCTTGCGGGTCTGGATCCTTGGGGCTGATCAACTAGCCAGACTGGACCGGTGGAAGGAAGTCGCCGAGCTTTGCAGTCTGGTGGAATTCGCTGTCCTGTCACGTGACGGTATCTCGACTGTGCCTCCTCCGGCCATCGCCGCACTCATCCGCCTGACGATATTGAAGGCTCCGGCGGTGCAAGTGTCCTCCACCGCTCTGCGCGAGGCCCTGCGTCGCGGTGATTCGGCCCGAAACGGCTTGCCCCTAGGGGTCGCCCGTCACATCGATGAATGCTCCCTTTACCAAGCCTGAACATGTCCGCCCTTAAAAAGAAAACCAAGAAGTCCACCGCCAAGCCCGCTGCCAAGGGTCGCTCCGTCGGCAAGTCGGCCAAACCTGCGGCCCGCGCGGGCCGTCCGGCTCGCCGCATCATCCCGGCCGTCCCGGCGCTCAAGGCGAAGAGCCGCGGCGAAAAGGCTGCCTCTAAGCCGATGGTGGTCCTGCCGAAGTTGCCGGCGCACCTCATCGCCGCTGTACGCGCCTTGGATGACAAGAAAGCCGTCGAGATTCGGGTCCTCGAGATGGGCCAGATTTCTTCCATCGCTGATTTCCTCGTGATCGCCACCGGTACGTCCGAGCCTCACCTGCGCGCTCTGCGAATCGCCCTCGAGCATGCCCTTGATGATGTCGGCGTGACTTCCCGTTCCGAATCCCAGAATAACAGCGGCTGGACGGTCGTGGATGCCTTCGATGTTCTTTTCCACGTGTTCCGTGACGACATCCGTAAGAGCTACGCCCTGGAAGCCCTGTGGAAGGACGGACTGGATATCCCGGTCTCGGCCATTCTGAAGGCCTGAGCGGAAAGGGTGCACTCGGTGGTGGTAGTGGGCAGGATCGAACTGCCGACCTAGGGCTTATGAGTCCCTCGCTCTAACCAACTGAGCTACACTACCGAAAACCGAGTTCGGTGAGTCCAGCCAAGCCCCCTTAGTTCGTCAAGCCGATTGAGGCTTAGAGGCGGACGGGCAGGAGGACAAAGAAGCAGAGCATCCAGAGGGCCAGGCTCAGGAAACCGAGGATGATTACGAGATTTCCCTGGGTTTGGCGGATGTCGGACAAGCCTTCCTGTTCGAGGGTCTGACCGAGTTTCCGGACGAACAGGATCGGCAGGAGCGCGGCCGGCGTGGTCGTGAAGCTGAGCAGGATGAGCAGCATCGTGCGCGAAATCTGGCGGTCGCTATCCAGGATGTAGATCACGTAGATGAGCAGTGCGAAGAGAGGCGGCAGGAGGAAGGTCGAGCCGCACCAGAGGTAGCCTTCGCGGACGGTGCGTTCAAGCGATTCACCAGCGGCGTTGCGGGCGGCGTCCGGAGTGAGCGCTTGACCGAGCGGCAGTTCCGCCCCGGGCGGAGGCGGCGGAGCGTCGGCGCCGGAAACGTCCGTGGAAGATATCGAGGGTACACGGCTGAGGCCGATGGCCCGGAAATAGTCGCGCACCGTCATCCAGGAACCGTCGACCTCGATGTTATGGAGCAGGCTGATCTCGCCAGCGCGGAGCATCTCGCTCACGCGAACGAGCGGGAAGGGACCGGTGATGGCGCCTTTCCAGCGGAGACGAAATGGGGTGGGGCTTGGCATCGTTCAGAGATCTCGTCCCTGGAGGAGGGTTTCCCAGCCACCGTCGGGGATGATCAGGCCTTTGGGGATACCAGCGGCCTGCGCGGCTTCGGCGACCGTGCCCGGATAGCGTAGCAGTGGCGTGAGGGGAGCGGCTTCGGCGACGCGCTTGACCTCGCCGTCGTCGCCGACACGGAAGAGCACCGTGGCCTTACCTTCGTTATCGAGGCCGTAGAGGGCGCTACCCTTGATCGTCTCGCGGAGCTCGGGCTTGCCTTCGCGACCGACCCAGCCGGCGAAGATTAGCTTACGATTACGCAGGTTGGCGAAGGTCGCGCGCCAGAAGCGGGCCTCTTCGGTGTAGCCAGCTCTACCCGGGGGAGTCAGGAAGGCGCGTAGCTCCAGCTGGAGGTCGGCCCACTTCTCCTTGAAGAGAAAATCGTAGGGGCGGAGCGAGTTCTGCGTGATGCGCCGCAACTGATCGGCGTCGCGCTGGGCGGACGGAGAGAAGAGCAAGCCCCAGGCGTCCGGACGGGTGGTCGCAAACTTATATAGTTCTTGGAGCTGGTAGGCGCGTAGCTCGGGGTAGCGCGAGTCGCTTCGGCGGACGCGGTCCATCGTACGGATGAGCGGTTCGAGTAGCTTGCCCGACTTGGCGTCCTGGAAACGGCTGACCTGACGGATGAAATCCAGTTCGCCGATCGCTTCCGGGGTGGCAATCTCTTCGCCGGCGCGCACTCCGTTATTGAATTCACGGCGACTCCAGGTGGTCTCGACGACGGCGCCTTCGCGGGTGAGCTCCTTGGCCTTCTGGCTGAATTCGACGCCATCGGTGATATTTCGCTTCGATTCGACAATATCGCCGGTTACGTAGACGGTCCGGCCCACCGTGACTCCGCGGATGGAGTAAAGATTGAGCTTATACCGGCGGAGCGAATCAGCCAAGGAGGTGTCGGAGAGATTGCGCAGGCCGCGTTGTTCGACGTCGGTCAGCGTTGCCGGATTGAAGATGCCAGCAGGGTCAGCCGTGGCAGCGGCATCCCACATCGCGCCGACGCGCGGGGCGAGGGCCGAGCGGGGGAGGGCCTGCAGGGTGGGCGCACGGGAGTAGACGAAGGAGGCGCGGGAACTTAGGTCGGATTTTTCGCCGGCGGTATTCGCGGCGGTGTCGGCGAGGGCGGTGAGATAGCCCGCAAGGTCGGCGGCCTTGCCGAGGCTCTTGAGCGCGGCAATCGTCTTGCGCTCGCCGGAGAGACGCAGTTCGGCGCGGTCAGCGGCGGCGAGGGCGGCTTCGAGGTCCTTGTCCTTGGCCTCAGTCAAGGTCTTGAGCAGGAGGCGGAGGCGTTCGAGGGCTTCGGCCGCCTTGGTGAGATCGGTGACGTTCTCGTCGCCCATCGCCTTGTTGAGTGCGGCAATCTGGGTGGCGACGTCATTGCGGGTGCGATCCAACATCTGTCGGCAGGCGGAAAGCAGTCCTTCGGGTTCCGGGAGGATGGCCTTGAGCCGGGTCTGGAGCGTGCCGCCTAACTGGTTAAACTCTTGAAGGTATTTGTTGGCACGGCTTTCGGTCTCAGCGAGGTTGCCCAAGGTCAGGCCTTGTTTGCGGCGATCGGCGAGGGCCAGTGCTTCGAGGCGGAGTCGCTGTTCATCGGCGTTCTGCGAGGTTAAGCGTTGCCGTAGCGGAACCGTCTGCGCTTTGCGGGCGGCTTGGTCGGCGGCGGAGATACCGCCGCGTTCGAATTCGTCCAGCGCCACGAGCGCTGCGGGGTGATCGTAGAGTTCGATGAGGCGGGAGGCTTCGGAGAAGCGGTCGCGGGATTCTTCTTCCTGCGTCTTGAGGATGTTCCAGTAGACTACTCCCGCGATAATGAGCAGCAAGCCGGCGACCCAAGAGGTCGTCATCACCATGTAGCGTCGGTTCAAACGGGCGCGGGTGTTCTGGCGAAGCGCGCGGCCTTCGCGCAGGATGCCCTCCGGCAGGCGTTCAGCCTGCGGGGTCGCGCGTTCGAGCCAGGAGCTGAGACGGACGATGAGGATGGCGGGAGAGGAGCCGCGGGAGGCTTCCTGCTGGAGGGTCGCCCATTCATCGTTCAGGCCTTCGAGCGCCGCACGCTGGCTGGCTTCGGCTTCGGCGACGGCGGCCAGTTCGCCCGCCCAAGCTTCCAGTTCGATGACCTGAGCGGAGAGGTCGGCCGAGAGCGTGAGCTGGTGGTCGCGTTCGAGCGAGCGGACGCGACCCAACGAGGCGGCGCAGGCTTCCCAATGGCCACCCGCACGGGCTTCAGCGGCGTCGGCGACGAGCGCCGTGACTTGATGGGCGGCCTTGGAGCGAAGCCAGGCCACGCGGCGGGCAAGGGCGTCATCCCAGCGTGGCTCGTCGGCGAGATCATTCGCGCCGAAGCGTTCCATGCGGTTCATCAACTCGACGGCTTCCTCTTCGCGGCTTTTTTCGAAGAAGGTCGCCACTTTGCCGAGTGATTCGCGGAGGAACTTGGCGGAGAGACGCTCGAGTTCGGAGCGGGCGTTGGGGTCGGCGGGATTGATGCGGACGATCGAGCGCAGCACGGAGAGGGCGCGGTCTTCTTCGCGCCGACGGATGGCGTCGCGGTAATCGCGGTAGAGCGGGTGGCTTTCGCCAATCTCGCGCCCGTAGAGTCCTTCGACAGCGAGGACGTGCTGACCGTCGAGCGGGAAGCCGGCGGGCAGGCCGCGCTCACGGCAGAGGGCATGCCAACGGTCGGATTCCGCGAAACTCAGCAGGGCGCAGAGGCCGAGCAGGTCGGGGTCGGATTCTGCGGCTTGAAAGGCGGCGTGCTCGTTGCCGCTGCGCACGAGCGTGGCGCACTGTTCGAGACGTTCGCGGGCGCGCTGGCAGAGTGCGGCGTATTCGCCGGCGAGGGAACGTGCCTCCAGGTCGGGGGTCCCGAGCTCAAGCTGACCGCGGATGCGGGCGA
>CAXNEN010000028.1:0-10691 GCA_964201505.1 Opitutales bacterium | reverse complement strand
GTCTCGGTGATGTCGACGATAGCGTCGGCGAGCTCAGGCACCTTCACTTCGGTGGCACCCCAGGAGAATTCGACTTCGCATTCGACGCCCTGCGCCTTGAACCAGCGGCGGGTGGTCTCGACGAGTTCGGTGGCGACACGCTTGCCGGCGAGGTCCTTGGCGGTCTGGACGGGCGAGCCTTCGGGCACGCAGAGGACCCAGCGGGATTTCTGCGCGGAGGCGCGGCTGTAGATGAGTTCACAGACCTGCACGACATCGGCGTTGTTTTCTTGGACCCAATCCTGACCAGTGAGGCCGCAATCGAAGAAGCCATGTTCGACATAGCGGGCCACTTCCTGGGCGCGGATGAAGCGTCCATCGAGGGCGGGGTCATCGAAGGAGGGGCGATAAGAGCGGCTGCTCTTGGTCACGGGGAAGCCTGCTCGGGCGAATAGCTGGAGAGTGGCCTCTTCCAGGCTGCCCTTAGGCAGACCAAGCATCAATTTAGCGGCTTCCTGACTCATTAGACTATTGAGGAAGCCCACCCAACGCCCCTCCGCAAGCATTAAGGGATTGACTAAGAACCCCCCAGAAAAGACCCTTTTTCTACCCCAATCTTATGCAGCGCTCTCTGCTCCTTCTCGCTCTGGCCGCTTCCTTCGTCGGCTGCAAAACCGTCGCCAAGAACGCCCCCGTCGCCGTCGCCCCCGAAGTCACGAGCTTCTCCTGGCAGAAGGAAACCCTGCCGGCCGCCCCCGACAGCAACCGCGTGAGCATCTTGACTCTCCGCGCCGACCTTTCGCTCCTTGAGCTCTCAGCGATCGAAAAACGTGATCCAGGCGCCAAGCTTCAGCTCACCAAGGCCGGACTCAACTTCATCGTCGAAATCATCAAAGCCGACGACAAGTCCGCCGTGGTGTTCATCATCCCCGGGCAGACTTCGGTCCCCGAAGTCCGTGCTGGCGACGAGCTCGGCTTCGCCGTCTTGGCTCAGTAATCGAGAACCAAGGCGTCACACCCCGGGACAGAAGGACCCGCTTGCCCACCGCAGCGGGTCTTTTTATGCCCGAATCTCTGGAAAATCGCCCAGAATACCCCATTTTTGCCTCCGCCGTTGACCCTGTTAGATGGCACGGCTACTGCTCGAATTCTGCGTCCGCTGATGTCCGCCTCCTCGCCAAGCACCCGACTGGGTACCGCCCTGCGCAAGCTCCTCACGGGGCTCTGCGGCATTGCCCTGTTCCTGGTCGCGGTCGGCTTCCTGGGGGTCTGGGCTTTGGGCCGTTTTTCGCCCAAGCTACTCGACACCACCCTCGCCACGAAATCCGGCGCCCATCTGGCGGTGGCTGCCAACGACACGAACCTGTTCGCTGGTCGCATCGCCTACGAAGGCCTGACGATCACCAACCCGACCCGCTGGACCGAAAAAGAGTTCCTCAAGGTTCGTCGGCTCGTGGTCGACCTCGACCCGCTGACGTTCTTCCAAGGCGGTAGCCAGACGGTCAACGCCGCGGATCTCGACATCGAGCACCTGACAATCGTCGGCAAGGCTGACTTCTTGGCGGACAACAACGCGAAGGATATCTTCAACGGCCTCCGTCCCGCCACCTCGACCGGTTCGCCCCGTCCGGTGCCTGGACCGCCTGGCACCAAAAAGCCCTTTCTCATTAAGCACCTCCGCGTCCGCGTCGACCGCATCACGGTCATCTCCGGCGACGGCACCGCCCTGCGCAAAGTGATCGTCGATCAGCCCTTCGGCTACGTGTTCGAGGCCCGCGACATCACCGAACGTAATTTCGACGAAAAAGTCTCCCGGCCGATGGGGACGAAGGCGGTGCAGACCGCCGCCCAGCGACAGCCGGAACTCCTGCTCGATCTGGCGCGCGAGCGCGTGCGCAAATCCGTTACCGAGAAACTCCTCGGCGAAAAATAATCTCATGACCGAACCCGTCTCTTCTTCCGATCCCAACCAGCCTGACGTGGCGACTCGCATCGCCGAGCTCGAAGGCCAGGTCGCGTTGCTCAAGGACACGGTGTTGCGCAGCAACGCTGACCAGCAGAACCAGCAGCGCCGTCACCATCGCGAGGGCATCGAGCTCCGCAAGTTCGCGACGGCCGGTCTGCTCGAAGACCTGCTCCCCGCCCTCGATTCCCTCAGCCTCGGCCTCGACTCGGCCACGAAGCAGACCGACGGCCGCGCCGTCGCCGAAGGCTTCCGCCTGGCGGTCGGTCAGCTGCGCTCGATTCTCTCGTCCCAAGGGCTCGTCGAAATCAGCCCGGTGGGCCAGCCCTTCGACCCTTCCCGCCACGAGGCCGTGGGCTCCGAGCCGAGCGCCGACATCGCCGAAGGCACGGTGCTTCGCGTCGCCCGCTCCGGCTGGTTACTCCATGACCGCGTCGTCCGCCCGGCGGCAGTCTTTGTCTCCGCCGGCGCCGCCAAGTAAACTCGACCGATGGCTGACGAATATTACACCCTGCTGGGCATCGCGAAGTCTGCGTCCGCCGATGAGCTCAAGAAGGCCTATCGCAAGAAGGCGATGGAGTTTCACCCGGACCGCAATCCGGGCAACAAGGAGGCTGAGGAGAAATTCAAGAAGGTCTCCCGCGCCTACGAGATCCTCAGCGATGAAGCGAAGCGTAAGCTCTACGACCAACATGGCGAAGCGGCGTTCGACCCCAATATGGGCGGCGGCGCCGGCCGCGGACCGGCAGGTGGCGGCTTCCGCGGCGCCGACCCGCGCGATATCTTCGAACAGATGTTCGGCGGCGGCGGTGGTGGCTTCGGCGATGTGTTTGGCGGCGGCGCCCAAAAACCCGACAACGCCGGCGAGGACCTCCGCGTCGACCTGAAGATCACGCTCGAAGAGGCCGCTGAAGGCGTCGAGCGTAAGATCCCCTACCGCAAACACGTCGCCTGCGTGAAGTGTTCCGGCTCCGGCGCCGAAGCCGGCGCTAAAAAGACCCGCTGTCCGATGTGCCATGGCCATGGCCAAGTCGTCCGCTCCCAGGGATTCTTCTCGATGAAACAGACTTGCCCGAGCTGTTCTGGCGAAGGCGAACGCATCGACAAGCCTTGTAAGCCGTGCTCCGGCGAAGGCCGCATGGTCGCCGAATCCAACGTCAGCTTGCGTATTCCGCCTGGCGTCGACACGGGCACGAAGCTGCGCTCGACCGGCAACGGTTCCGCGGGCCGTCGCGGCGCCCTGGCCGGCGACCTCTACGTCTATATCACGGTCACCGACCACGAACTTTTTGAGCGCGACGGCGACGACCTCGCCTGCAGCGTGCCGGTGAAGTTCTCGATCGCGGCCCTCGGCGGTAAGATCGTCGTCCCGAAGCTCAAGGGTAAGACCAACCTCAATATCCCCGCCGGCACCCAAGGTGGCACGATCTTCCGTCTGCGCGGCGAAGGCATGCCGCCACTCCGTGGTTCGACCTCTGGCGACTTGTTGGTGCGCGTGGATATCGACGTCCCCAAGAAGATGACCGATAAGGAAAAGGAAGCCCTCAAGGCCTACGCCGACGCCTGCGGTGACGAAGCCGCCCCGGTCTCCGAATCTTGGCGCTCGAAGTTCAAGAAGTTCTTCCCTTAACCCCCTTGCCCGACGGGGGTCGGGTCGTAAGGTGAACCCATGCCGCGCGACCCCGGCCAGACCGACCGATTGATCCGCCGTCTCCGCTGGGACGAGTTGGATCGGTCATGGTTACTCCGTTTCGCGGAGTTTGCGCGCGACGAGGATCTCGCTGGTCTCGGCCTCGCGCAACGCCCCCTGCGCACGGGTGATCCGTCGGCCGCCTTGCTCGCTGGCGGCGCCCGTGCCCGCGCCCGGGTCGTCGCCCGTCGCCCGATGGTCCTGGCCGGCCTGGGCTTGTTGGACGTGGTCTTCGCCGCCTACGGCGGGCGCTGCCAAGCCAAGCTGCTCGCCTATGACGGCCAATTCGTGCCCGCCGGTACCGCGGTGGCCGAAGTCGAAGGCCCCTCCGCCGAACTACTGACCGCCGAGCGGATTCTGCTGAACTTCCTCCAGCGTCTCTGCGGCGTGGCGACGCACACTCGCGAGCACGTCCACGCTTTGAGTTCCTCGCCGACGAAGTTGCTCGATACCCGCAAGACGACGCCAGGCTTTCGCATGCTCGAGAAATATGCGGTCGGCCAAGGCGGCGGCTTCAACCACCGACTCGGGCTCTTCGATCGGATCATGGTGAAGGATAATCATTTGGCCGCGGGTGGCGCGACGGCTGGCGAACGGATCACGAAGATGGTTCGCCGCGCGCGTGAAAGTCGCTCCGACCTACTCGTGGAAGTCGAAGTCGACCGACTGGATCAGATTGCGCCCGTCCTCGCCGCCGGCGCTGATATCGTCCTGCTCGACAACTTCCCGCTCGCCGATCTCCGCGAAGCCATCCCAGCCCTCCGTGGCCTAGCTTGGTCCGAAGTCAGCGGTGGCGTCAGCCTGGAATCACTTCCGCTCATCGGTGCGCTGGCGCCAGATTTCGTCTCCAGCGGCGGCCTCACCCACGCCGCGCCCTGGTGCGACCTCGGACTCGACTGGCTCTAACGACATGGCCGCTCTCGATAGCAGTATCCTCCTCGCGTTCCTCGAGGCCGACGGCGAGCCGGTCAGCGGCGACCGCCTTGCGAAGGAGCTCGGCGTCTCTCGCGTCGCGATTTGGAGCCGACTCGAACGCCTCCGTGCCGACGGGTTCACGTTCAAGGCTTCGACCCGTAAGGGCTATGAACTGAAGTCAGTCCCGCGTGAAATCAACGCGGCGTTGCTCGACGCCCATTTACGTCGCCTCAAGGTTGCGCCCGACGTCGAGCTGCTCGTCGAGGTCGACAGCACGAACTCCGAGGCCGAACGCCGTCTCGCGGCCGGTCAGGAAGCGCCGTTCGCGGTCCTTGCCCGTTCGCAACGCGCCGGCCGCGGTCGTCTTGGCCGCAAGTGGCACAGCGCCCAGTCCGGCAATCTCTACCTGTCCCTCGCTTTCCGTCCGTTCATCCCGCCGGAGCGGCTCAAGCCGTTCACGCTCTGGATGGGCCTTGCGCTTTGCTCGCACGTCGAGCGGTCGCTCGGCCTCAAGCTCGGCCTGAAGTGGCCGAACGACCTACAGTCAGCCGACGGACGCAAGGTCGCCGGTATGCTCACCGAAGCGCGCCTCGATGCGGATTCGGTCCGTGAGCTGGTCTTTGGCCTCGGCCTCAATCTAACCGGCCAGCCCAAGGACTTCCCCGCCGAGATCCGTGCCACCGCGGGCTCGCTCGAAGCGGCGCTCGGCGCGCCGATCGACGTTAATCGTGTGGCTGCCGCCGTCATTGCCGCGCTCTTCCAGGCCTGGGAGCAGTTTGAGGAAGGCACTTGGTCACGTTCGTTCCGTAAGCTCTGGGCGGCCCACGATGTCCTCGCTGGCAAGTCCGTCCGGGTCGGCCTGCGCGGCGATCCGGTCGCGGGCATCGTCGACGGCATCGACGAAGAAGGCTCCTTGATTCTCCGCACGGGCGGCGGCCGCAAGACCATCGTTTCTTCTGGGGAGGTCACGCTGCGTAAACCCTGAGCGCTTGCGCCGCTCTCATCCCTTCCCACCATCTCTCACGTGTCCCTCTTCTGTCTCGATGTCGGCAACACGCATGCGCATTGGGGCGTCGTGGACGGACGTCAGCTGCTCGCCCATGGCGAACTGCCGACCGCTTCACTCGACACGGCATCATTAAACGCGCTACTCGCTGCCCATCCGACGAAGGGTATCGCGCTCGCGAGCGTCGTCCCGAAGGTGACCGCGGCAATCTCGCCGGCGCTCCTGAGCAGCGGCCGGCCGTTCTATCATCTGCGTCACGATAATGTGCAAGGCCTCGGCTTTGATTATCCGAAGCCGGCCGAAGTTGGCCAAGACCGCCTCGCCGATTGCGTGGGCGCTCAGCTCGTCGCGGGCGCGCCGGCAGTCATCATCGGCATGGGCACGGCCACGACGGTCGATATTTTGACCGAGCGCGGCTACGCGGGCGGCATCATCGCCCCGGGTCTCGGCGTGATGACGCAGTACCTGCATGAGCGCACCGCTTTGCTGCCGACCCTCGACCCCGCTTCGCTGCTCGGCGGACCGGCCATCGGTAAGTCGACCGTCGACGCGATGCGCGCCGGCTGCGCCCTCGGCTTCGCTGGTATGATTGGCGCCTTGCTCGACGGCGTGTGTGCTGAACTTGTCCGCCAAGGTTCGCCGATGCCAAAGGTAATCGTCACCGGTGGCGCCGCGGTCTACCTACCCGCCTCCTGGCAGACGCGCGTGACGCATGAGCCGCACCTGACCCTGCTCGGCCTGGCCGAAGCGCACCGTCGCCATTTCGTATGAGCGCACCCGATCCCTTGGCGAAGCTCCGGCGCTTCGTCCCCCTCCTCGCGGTGGTTATCGTCCTCCAGGCCGGTTTCCTGCTCTACGCCTTGTTCGCGCAGAAGCTCCCGAAGGTCTGGCCGTTGGTGGTCGGCGACCTGGTCTTCTCGGGCATCCTGCTCTTCGTGCTCTGGCGGCTCTTGGTCCGCCGTCGAGGCTAGGCCTTAATCAGCCTCAAGAGCTCCTTGCGGCGGGCGCGGATCTCGCGGCAGCCGGCCTTGGCCAGGCGGTCGGTCGAGAAGGCCTCGACGGTCAGGCTGGCGACGGCCGTACCGTAGACCATGGCCTGCTTGAGGGTCGCGAAGTCGGTCGCCCCAGCCGAGGCCAGGTAGCCCAAGAGGGCCCCCGCGAAGCTGTCGCCAGCCCCAGTAGGGTCGCGGAGCTCGGTCACGGGGTAGGCTGGGATCATAAAGAGGCCTTCTTCGTGGAAGAGGACCGCCCCGTGTTCGCCCTTCTTGATGATGACGGTCTTGCAGCCGTGCTTACGTAGCGCATGGCCGGCGACGATCACGTTGGATTCGCCAGTGAGCTTGGCCGATTCGGAGTCGTTGACCACGAGTAGGTCGGCGCGGCGCATGACTTCATCAAGTTTCTCCCGCTGCGTCTCGATCCAGATGTCGATGGTATCGGCGAGTACGTAGCGCGGAGCGGTGAGCTGGTTGAGGACTTCGAGCTGCAGGTCAGGTCGGATATTACCGAGCATCACGTACGGCGAGGCGCGGTGCGCTTCGGGCAGCTTCGGCTTGAAGTGCTCGAAGACGTTGAGCTGCAGGTCCTCGGTGTCGCGGCGGTTGTAATTCTCGTGGTAGCGGCCGCGCCAGAAGAACGTGCGTCCAGACGAGTCGGTGAGCAGGCCGTCGAGGTCGATGCCGCGCTTGGCGAGCTTGTTGCGGTCGCGGTCGCGGAAGTCATGGCCGACCACGCCCACGATACGGGGCGGCGCAAAGTAGCTGGCGGCGAGACTCGCGTACGAAGCGCTGCCGCCGAGGATGCGTTCGCCTTTGTCGTGCGGCGTGACGATGCTGTCGTACGCCACGGAGCCGACGACGAGGACGGGGTCGGCCTCACGGCCCTTGTGCTTGATGCGGGTGGGAGTGGTCATGAAAAGAGGTCAGGTCGCTCGTCACGCAGACGGTAAAGCGCGAGGAGGGCGAGTGAATGCTGGGCGGAATTGGCGAGGGCCTGCGCGAGCGCGGCCCTGGGACTGAGCGCGAGGACTTGGATCTCCTCGTGTTTATCCGGAGCACGCTGGCCCGTGGGGCGCACGCCCTCCAGGAGCACGAAATGGCAGCGATTGGCTTGAATGGCGGGGTTCGGCGCGCAGGTTCCGAGTAGGCGGGCGCGGCCGCCGGTGAAGCCAGTCTCCTCTTCGGTTTCGCGGACGGCGGCGAGCAACGGGTCCTCGCCGGGCTCGATGATGCCGCCCGGCGCTTCGGTGGAAAAATCGCGCGTGCCAAAACGATATTGGCGGACCATCACGAGGCGGCCGTCGTCGGTGAGCGGGAGTGCGAGCACCCAGTCGCCAGAGCGGAGCACAAAGAAATCACCCTCTCGTTGATCGAGAGGGTGATGACAGTGTTCCTTATAAACCCGGAAAACCCTGCAGTCGGCGTGGAGCTCTTCGTGCTGGACGGACCAGCGAGAGGGCGCCGACATGCGCGAGCTTACTTGGTCTTCAACTTCTGACCGATGCGCAGCTTATTGGAATCAACGTCAGGGTTGAGTTCCTGGATGGCCTTGAGAGAGATACCGGACTTCTTGGCGATCGAGCTGAGGTTGTCGCCCTTGGCGACGACGTATTCGCCGGGGCCGGCAGGGGTGGCGGACTTACCAGCACCTGCGGAGGCCTTCGGAGCATTGGCGACCTTCTGGAGAGCAGCAATCTGTTCGGCGAGAGCCTTTTCGTTGGCTTCGGTCGACTGCTTGGTGGCAGCGAGGTCGGCGGAAATGGCCTGGACGTCAGCACTGTTAGCCTTGCCGGCGAGGGCGGCGCCGAGTTCGGCGACACTGGTCTTGGATTCAGCGACTGACGCGGAGGCGGCCTCAGCGGCGCTCTTGGCCTTAAGGCCGAGCACGAGGCCGGCGGCGCCGAGAGCGAAAGCGAGGATTCCCACGATGAGCGGGAGCTTGGATTCGGAGGAGGGAGAGATGCTGTCGTTTTCCATGTGTAGGAGGTGTTTTGCGGGTTGGAACAGTTGGAGATTAGCAGTTTGACAAGGACGGCAACACAAAATCAGACTGTTTCTTCGGGTACCGGGCAGTATCTCAATTGGTAGAGTCCCTGCTTTGGGAGCAGGGTGTTGCAGGTTCAAGTCCTGTCTGCCCGACCACCCGACACTTTTAAGGCAAGCCCAGAGACCCCTCACGCGTATGCCAGGGCCTGTCCGTCTTTGATCACAGTGACGTGATTAGCCCCGTCTGGGCGGGTCGAAGCTTCGGTTCGCCCGATCACCTGGGCGCCGAGTCCGAGCTCGGCGGCGAGGCGCAGTGCGACCTCGGCGTCCTTGGGTTCTACGCACACCTCGAGGCGGTGCCCCATGTTGTAAACCTGATACATCTCCTTGGCGTCCGTCCCGCTGACCCGAGCGATTTCGGCGAAAACGGGGGGCGTCGGGAAGAGGTTATCCTTAATGAAGTGGACCTTGGAGCCGAACCGGCGGCACTTGGTCTGGCCCCCGCCGGAGCAGTGGACCAGGCCTTTAACCCGCTGGTTGCCGAGTGCCTGGAGCAGGCGCAGGGCGTAAGGGGCGTAGGTGCGGGTGGGGGACAGGAGGGCCTGTCCGACCGTCAGGGTCGAGCCGGGGAGGGCGTCCGTCAGCCGGTGGGGGCCACAATAGGCCAGCTCGGGCGGAGTGGCCTTGTCGTAGGTCTCGGGATACTTCTCCGCGTAGTACTTCGAAAGGAGCTCATGGCGGGCGCTGGTCAGGCCATTCGAGCCGATGCCACTGTTCTCTGAGGTCTCATAGTGGGCGCGGCCGTGCGAGGCGATGCCGACGATTACGAGGCCCGGGACGACGCGCGCGGCGTCCACGACGTCGGCGCGGTTAAGGATCGCGGTGGCGGTGGAATCGACCGTGAGCGTGGGCGTGAGGTCGCCCACGTCGGCCGTCTCACCGCCGCCAGAGGTGATGCCAAAGCCCTGCTCGCGGAGCATGGCGAGCACATCCTCAGTGCCGTTGATGAGCTCCGCCAAGATCGCGCCGGGGATGGCCTTAGCATTGCGGTTGATCGTTGAGGAAAGGATGACGCCCTTGGTCACGCCGACGCACAGGAGGTCGTCGATGTTCATGACGATACTGTCCTGCGCGATGCCGCGGAAGACGGAGGCGTCGCCGGTCTCCTTCCACCAGAGATAAGCAAGGAGGGCCTTGGTGCCGGAGCCATCCGAATGCGTGACGACGCACTTGGAGGCGTCGCCGGTCAGGTTGTCGGCGACGATCTTGCAGAAGGCCTGCGGGTAGAGGCCAGGGTCGAGCCGGTCGACGGCGGCGTGCACTTCGCTCTTGGAGGCGGAGACGCCCCGGGCCGCGTAACGGCCGGAATCCGAGGAGGGCTTGCTTTCGTGCGCCATGACTCTTGCGTGCATATCTCCGACCCTGCTATTCGGTCAACGCCCTTCTCCCACGTGCTGCAACTCTTCCTCCGCCATCCTTGGCTCCGTCGCCTCTCCGCGGCGATACTTGGCCTGTTGCTCGGTGTTGCGCTGGTCGCCGCCTGGGGCTGGTGGAATGCGCGCGGCCTCCGCGTCCTCGCCGCCGATCTCCGTCTGGCTTACGAGACGCATGACGCCATCGCGATGGAGCAGCTCTTTTGCTGGGATGGCGTCGACGCCACCACCCGCGGCCGCATCCGTCTCGTCATCCTCCAGGAATACGAGCTCCCTGTCGCCTCGGTCGTCGTGCGCCCGCTCACGGCTTTCGATCGGCAGACCGGACCGGGGCTCCGCCCGAATCTGACGCCCGATGCGACAATCGAAGTCGTGTTCGGCACCTCCGACCGTCTTTCGGCCGCCTATCTGGCCGGTCGCGATGGCTGGTTCCGGCACAAGCTCGTGGTCATGTTGCCCGCCAACTGACGCGGATTCTTGACAGCCGCCCGCCGCCTTCCAATTAATCAGACCCTATGGCCGACAAGAATGACAAGCGTCCCGAAAGCGCCCCCGGTAAATTCTACGTGGATTCGCAGTGCATCGATTGCGATCTGTGCCGCGAGACTGCCCCGAAGTCCTTTGTTCGCCAAGATGACGGCGGCTACTCCTACGTCTTCGCCCAGCCGACCGACCAGGAAGGCATCGACAAGTGCATGGAAGCCCTCGAAGGCTGCCCGGT
>CAXNEN010000027.1:0-10692 GCA_964201505.1 Opitutales bacterium | reverse complement strand
AAGGACAAGCGCTTCGACGAGGCCTTGAACGCAATCGCTGCTGACACGACGAAACCTTCGTCGCTCCGCCTCAAGGCGCTCCTCGCCCTCTCTAGCGGTGGCGAAGATCTTAGCGACGCCGCGTTCAAGCTGCTCACGGACCTCTTTGTCGATCCGGCAAATCCTGGACTGCGCATGGACGCCGCCGCGCGCCTCGCCAACACCAAGCTGACCCTAGAGCAGTGGGATGCCTATCTTGCGTTGCTGCCGACCGCCGGTCCGCTCGAGCAGAACGAGCTCCTCGTCGCGCTCGCCTTGCCGCAGAACTATAAACGCATCTCCAAGGACGCCGGTCGCAAGATTGCCGTCGCCTTCAGCAAGTCCGCGATGCTCGGCACGTTCCGCCAGGATCTCGTGCGCAAAGCTTTCGGCTTCCTGCCTCGCGAAATCTATGAAGTCCTCGAGCCGTCGTTTGACGCCGCCCTCGCGGCCAACGAAGCCAAGCAGGGGCGGCTCGTTCCACTGGCCCAAGCCGCCGTCAAGCAGGGCGACCCTGTCGCCGGTCGCGCCGTCTACGAATCTGGCCGTGGTGCCTGCCTGGCTTGCCACAAGATTGGCGACAAGGGGAACGAGCTTGGGCCGAACCTCACCAAGATTGGGGGTATCCGCGCGGAGCGCGAACTCGTCGAGAGCATCCTCTTCCCGAGCTACAACATCGCCCGCGACTACGACCAACATTCGTTCCAGCTTACTGACGGCTCCAGCGTGCTCGGGCTCATCCAGGCGCGTTCCGCCGAGGGCGTGACCGTCAAGGAAGTCTCTGGTCAGAGCCGCCTGCTGCCTAACGAGGCCATCGCTTCTTCGACGCAGCTGACCACGAGCCTCATGCCCGCCGGTCTCGACGGCATGCTTTCCGAAAAAGATCTGGTCGATCTCGTCTCGTATCTGCGGTCGCTGAAGTAAGTGATCTCGCTTGGTCGAGCCAAAGAAAAGGCCCTATCACGCCCTTATTGCCTGCGGGGCTTGACCTCGTCCCGCTCGAGGTCATTTTTTGGTCAGCCCTTACCCTGGGTGCTTACCCTATGATTCAGGATGTTCTCATTCTTGGCGGAGGAACTGCCGGTTTCTTCATGGCCGCCAGCCTGAAGACGCATCATCCGTCCCTGCGCGTCCAGCTAGTGCGTAGTCCTGGCCTCGGTATCATCGGCGTGGGCGAGGGTAGTACGCCGGATCTTCTTAATTTCATTCAC
The DNA here is from genome assembly GCA_964201505.1 of Opitutales bacterium. Classification (GTDB taxonomy): domain Bacteria; phylum Verrucomicrobiota; class Verrucomicrobiia; order Opitutales; family UBA953; genus UBA953. The sequence goes on along the minus strand of CAXNEN010000027.1, from coordinate 9,463 downwards.
GGGCACCTGCGTATCCCGCCCGCGGAGTTTTACCGGGCGGTAAAACCTTCCTTGAAGCTCGGTATTAAGTTCCTGTGGGGGAAGCAGGATTATAACTATAGTTTCACCAGCGCCTTGCGGCTGCGGCTCGGCCAATCGGATATGCCCATCGGATTCGTGTGCGATGAGGCCATGACGGACGTCGATCCGGCGACTTCGCTTATGGCGCAGGATAAGGTCTTCCCCCGGAGCCCGGATGGCCCTTGGCCGCGGGTACAGCCGACCATCGGCTATCATATCGAAAACGCGGAACTCGTTGCATGGCTAGAGACGCTCGCCGCAAAGCTTGGCGTCGAGGTCATCGATGGCGACATGGCGGCCGTCGAACAGGCGGACGGAGAGGTGAAGGCTTTGCAGTTGAAGGATGGCCGGCGCCTACCGGCGGACTTCTTCGTGGATGCCTCCGGTTTCCGAGCTGAATTAATCGGTAAAGCCTTGGGCACTCCCTTCATGAGTTACGCTGACGCCCTGTTCTGCGATAAGGCCTTGGTGGGTGGATGGGATCGCGGTGACGAGCCAATTTTACCTTACACCATTGCGGAAACGATGGACGCAGGCTGGGCCTGGCAGATTGAGCACCCGACCCGGATCAATCGGGGCTATGTCTACAGTTCGAAGTTCATCACCGATGCCGAGGCGGAGGCGGAATTCCGGCGGAAGAATCCAAAGGTCGGTCCGACACGCATCGTGCCTTTCGTCTCCGGCCGCTATGCGCGTCAGTGGGTCGGGAATGTCTTTGCGATAGGCAATGCCGCCGGTTTCGTCGAACCCCTCGAGGCGACTTCACTGCTCTGCATTGCGAATGAATGCCGTATGCTTACCGTGGCTTTCCGGGAGGGTGGTCTGCGGAATACTCCCATCATGCGCGAGCACACGGACCGACTCAGCGGTCGGCTTTGGGACGAAATCCGTGACTTCCTCGCGGTTCATTATCGTTTCAATCAACGGTTGGATACGCCTTTCTGGCGACATTGCCGGGAACATGTCGCCTTAAATGGCGCGCAGAAGATCGTGGATTTCTATCAGGAGAACGGGCCAACTTTTTGTCTAGAAGTGGAGTTACTGAAGCCGGCGCAGAGTATTTTCCTGCTGCAGGGATTCTGGCTTATGTTGATTGCGATGGGTGTTCCGCATGGCCGAATGGACCGAGCGAGCCCTCTCTTGCGGGAGGAGTGGACGCGCACGCAGGCCAAGAATCGGGCCATGGCGGCGACGGGCCTAACCGTGGCGGAGACTTTAAGCTATCTACACGACCCGCGGTGGGTATGGACTCCGGGGTTTTATAAGGACGAGGCGTAAGGCCAGCTCGGAGCTAGGCCGATACCCTCGTCACCCTTTCTTACCAGAACCAGAGGCTCAGGACGGGGAGGGCGAGGATGAGGAGGCAGCCGCCGGAGCGGGGGCGGGAATCCTCGTAGAGTGCGCTTGTGCGCTCGTCGACCTCCCGTTGGATCTTTTCCTCGATGTCGGCTTCCAGGTCCGGCGGGATGCCGCCCTCGCCGTATTCGTCGTCGGAGCTGAAGTTCTCGTCGTCGTGATCGTCGCTCATGTGGGCATAGTATGCCCAGGGGCAGGGGGGACGCAAGGGGCCGACCGGACCGGTCTGTCATAGGAAAGAGGCTGGAGGCCGGGCGGGTAATCCCCACGCTGAAGCCAGCATGGCGACCATCCTTTGCATGAAGTGGGGCAAGAAATACGGCCCGGAATACGTGAACCGGCTTCATTCTATGGCGAGCCGCCACCTCACCATCCCGTATCGCTTCGTGTGCCTGACGGACGATAAGACCGGGCTCAACGCCGGCATCGAGACGTTCCCGATTCCCAGCCTCGAGTTACCCGCCGGCGCCCCCGAGCGCGGTTGGACCAAGCTCGTCTCGTTCTCGCCGGCGCTCACCGCGCCCGGCGGCCCTGCGCTCACGGGCGACATTCTCTTCCTCGACATCGACATCGTCATCGTCGGCAACATGGACTCTTTTTTCGCGCAGACCGGCGATTTCCTGATCATCCGCGATTGGCAGAAGGGCGACTACACTGGCAACTCATCGGTCTACCGCTGGCGCGCGGGCACGTATCCCGACGTCCTGGAATATTTCCGCGCCAACCTCGATGCCGTGCGGAAGCGTCACCGCAACGAGCAGGAGTTTCTCACCGCACACCTCAGCGCGCAGGGCAAGGTTAGCTACTGGCCGGAGACCTGGTGTCGCAGCTTTAAGAAGCATTGCGTGAAATATTTCCCGTTCTCCTTTTGGCAGACGCCGGAGATTCCCGAGGGCGCGAAGATCGTCGTCTTCCATGGTCTGCCCAATCCGCCCGACGCGCTCGTCGGCCGCAGCGGCAAGTGGTATCGCCGCGTGTTGCCCACGCCTTGGATCGGGGAGAATTGGAAATAATAGGTAGGGACGTGATTGCCATCACGTCCGTGGGCGGACGGATATTGAATCCTCAGATAATCTGCCCGGCTCGTCGCACGTGACGATGCGAACGGCGGCCATGGCAATGGCCGCCCTACCTAACAATAAGGGCAGCACGCGGTGCTGCCCCTACCTTAAGCAAAAGCTCCTTCGCGCTTACTTGCTCTCTTCCGCGGCCTCGTCGTTGGCGGCTTCTTCCTTGGCCTGAGCCTGACTGCTCAGGATGGGCTGGGCGAAGAGGCGACCATCGGGGAGATTGGCAATGTAGCCTTCGCCGATGAGGAAGGAGAGATCGGTGAGCACCTGCGTCTTGGCGGCGGCTTCGGCGTTCTCGCCGGCGAGGGCGAGCACGAGGTCCTTCGCCTGCTGGGCTGGCTTACGATCGAGCGCGTCGAAGAGCTTGGCCATCGGTTCGCTGAAGGTGACTTTCGGATCGCGGCAGCGACGGCGGACGGAGCACGCGTAGGTGATGCCCTTCGAGCCCTTCTTATAAAGGTGGAAGCCTTCCTTGCGGAGGCGGCCACGGATACCGTTGGCGGTGTCGAGGGGGAAGGCGCGCTGCTGTTCGAGGGCGTAGCGGACGGAATCGCGGAGCGGGCCGGGATTGAGTTCTTCGAGCAGGCGACCGGCGAAGCGGACCCACGGGTGGGTCTTCACCACGAGGTCCTTGCGGAAGGCCTGGAGGAAGCCGCGGGCGGCGTCGAGGGATTCGAGTCGTTCCGGTTCGCCTTCCTTGCGGTCCTTCGGAGCGTATTCGCTGCGGGTGGACATCGACTTCAGCCAGGCGTCGATTTGTTCCTGTTCGCGGACCATCTCAAGGCGGCCCTTAAAGGCGTCGAACGGCACGTTCGGGCAATGGCGGGCGTGGTGTTCGCGTAGGTTGCGCTGATAGCTGTGGTGCGTCGGGGCGCCGAGTAGCTTGCCCGTCTGCGAGCACTTCGCGACCATCAGGAAGGAGCCTTTCGGGGCTTCGACTTCGACTTCGACGACGTCGAAGAACTTGTCGAGGTGGCGAGACATCACGTGCGAGACCGCGTCGCCTTCGCTGAGGAAGGGGTGACCATCGGGCACGGAGACGGCGAGCAGGGCGTCGGGGCGCTGTTCGGCTTCGAGGTGGCGGATGACGATCGAGAGACGGTCTTCCTTGTCGAGGATCAGGCGCGCGACCTCGAAGAGCTCGTAGGTCATTTTGCTCTTCTTCATCGCGCCCCCGAGAATCTCGAACTTCACGTCATCGGGGAAGAAAGCGCTAGCGACGATGGGACGGAAGACCGGTGCGTCTTCAAAGCGGGAAGGGCCGCGGTCATCGTGACGACGATCATCGCGGCGAGGTCCGCCAGGTCCATCACGACGCGGGCCACCAGGTCCGGCACCAGGGCCGTCACGACGAGGTCCGCCGCCGGGCGGTCCGCGGCGCTCGCCGCCGGGGCCGTCGCGGAAACGAGGACGATCACCATCGCGGCGAGGGCCGCCATTACCGGAGCTGACCTTCTCGGAGGGTCCGCTGACCCAGGAGGGCCCGAAACCAAGGGAAGAGAGGTCCAGTTCGAAGGACTTTTCCTTGGGAGGGTTGTTTTCAGCCGAGTCGGAGGACATTGAGGAAGTGAGCGTTGGGAAAGATGACCGCTTGGCAAGCATCAGCACAATCGCTTTTTACTTGCACCAGCCGTCAGGAGTTCCAGCGTGCACCTTCCTTTATTGCTCAGGTGGTGGAATGGCAGACACGCATGCTTGAGGTGCATGTGCCGCAAGGTGTCCGGGTTCAAGTCCCGGCCTGAGCACCAATTTAGGCTGGGTCGGTCCGGAAACGGGCCGGCCCTGTTTTTGGTTCACATCATTCCCGACACCCCGCAGTAGTAGGGATATGGCTACGCAGGGAAAACTCGACGTCCTCATCCTCGGCTCTGGCGGCCGGGAGCACGCCTTGCTCAAGGCCTGCCTCCGTAGCCCCCGCGTGGCCAAGGTGCGCGTGGCCCCCGGTAACGGTGGGATGGCACTCGAGGCCGAGTGCCTGGAAGTCGACGCCGCCAATCCGGTCGCCGTGCTAGAACTCGTTCGTCGTACCGCCTCCACTTTCGTGATCGTCGGCCCCGAGGTCCCGCTCGCCGCCGGCGTGGTCGACGCCCTTGAAGCCGCGGGCATCCCGGCCTACGGTCCGCTCGCTTCCGGCGCCCGCCTCGAAGCCAGCAAGGCCTTCAGCAAGGATTTCATGCTGCGCCACAAGGTGCCCACCGCCGCATCGGAGACGTTCCGTGCGCTCGCGCCTGCTTTGGAGTATGTGCGCCAGCAGCCTGTCCCCATCGTCATCAAGGCCTCAGGTCTGGCGGCCGGCAAGGGAGTCGTCATCGCGACCACGCATGCTGAAGCCGAGGCCGCGTTGCGAGACATGATGGAGGCGAAGGTCTTCGGCGCGTCGGGCGACGAGGTTGTCATCGAGGAATTCATGCAGGGCGAAGAGGCGTCGATCATGCTCATGGTGTGTCGCGACGAATACCTCATGCTGCCGCCGAGCCAGGACCATAAGCGCGTCGGCGAAGGTGACACCGGCCTCAACACCGGTGGCATGGGCGCGTACGCTCCCACCAGCGTCGTCACGCCCGAGGTCGAACGCCGTCTCCGCGAGGAGATCATTGCGCCCACGTTGCGCGGGCTCCAGGCCGATGGCATCGATTACCGTGGCACGCTCTACGTCGGCATCATGGTCACCGCGACCGGCCCCAAGGTCGTCGAGTTCAACGTCCGCTTCGGCGATCCCGAATGCCAAGTGCTCCTGCCTTCGCTCGAGACCGACCCCGTGCAAATCATGGAAGACATCGCCCATGGCCGCTTCCGTCCGGCGGCCGTGAAGCTGCGCCCCGGCGCCACGATCATCGTCGTCCTCGCCGCTGGTGGTTATCCCGGCGAGATCCGCAAGGGAGATCCGATTACCTTGCCCGCGAGCCTGCCCGAGGGCGTCGACATCGTCCATGGTGGCACCAAGCGCCTACCGGATGGCCGGGTCGTCACCGCCGGCGGCCGGGTTCTCGGCGTCGTGGCCCATGGCCCGACCTTACAGGAGGCCGCCCGTCGGGCCTACGCCGTCGTCCCGCAGGTCAAGTTCGAGGGTTGTCACTACCGTCGGGATATCGGTTATCGCCAGCTCCGTCGCGACGGGGTGGTTTGAACACTTGAACCGAGGGGCTTATCCCTCATCTTGACTTGCATGGCCGTCGAACGAGACACCGTCACGTTTGTCTGCACAGGGAATACCTGTCGCAGTCCGATGGCTGAGGCGTTGCTCCGGGCGACGCTGGTCAAGCGAGGGCAAGGGCTCGAGAAGCTGAAGGTCGCCTCGTTTGGGCTCGCCGCGGAGGCCGGCCAGCCCGTCTCCGCTCATTCCGTCAAGGCCATGCAGCGCATTGGCTTGGACGTCTCCAGCCACCTCAGCCGGCTCCTCACCCAGGCCGACGTCGACCGCAGTATCGTGATCTTCGGCATGACCGAATCCCATCTCGCTGCCTTGCATTCCCGCTTCGACGTCCTCCCGGAATTCGTGCTGCTCCTGCGCGACGTCCTGCCGACGGAGGTCCCGCGGGATATCCCCGACCCATTCGGGGGTGGCTACCGCGATTACGAGGAGTGCCGCGATTCCATGGTTGAAGCGATGCCTGCCATGGTGGAGTTTCTGCGCCAGAATCTTTCCCGATGACCAGCCCGCTTACGCTTTCCTTTGGCAGTGACCACGGCGGATTCGCCTTGCGACGCGGCCTGATTGAAGCGCTGAAGGCCAAGGGCTTCGCCATCCTTGATCGTGGTACTGAGACCGAAGCCTCCTGCGACTATCCGGACTACGCCCATGCGGTGGCCGCCGATGTCGTCGGCGGTGGCGCGAAGTTCGGCATCCTCGTCTGCACCACGGGCATCGGCATCTCCATCGCCGCCAATAAAGTGCGGGGTATTCGCGCCGCCCTCGTCCAGAGCCCCGATGCCGCCGGCCAGAGCCGTCGCCATAACGACGCCAACGTCCTCTGTTTCGGAGCCAAATACGTCGACCTCCCGACCGCCTTGGCGTGCGTCGAGGCCTTCCTGGCCGCCGAATTCGAAGCCGGCCGGCATACCCGGCGCGTGGATAAGCTGGAGTCCCCATGTGGATAACCCTGCCGATTTGCCGTTGCCACGTTTCCTCGCAAGATTTGCCCTTTCACCTCTCCACCCATGACTGCCATTCGCCGCATCCCTCTCGCCCAGCTCGACCCGGAGATCGACCGCCTGATCAAGGCTGAGCTCAAGCGCCAGCAGACGCACATCGAGCTAATCGCCTCCGAGAATTTCACGCTTCCCGCCGTGATGGAGGCTCAAGGTAGCATCCTCACCAACAAGTATGCCGAAGGTTATCCCGGCAAGCGCTGGTACGGCGGTTGCGAGATTGTCGACCAAGTCGAGCAGCTGGCCATCGACCGCGCCAAGGCCCTCTTCGGTGCCGACCATGCCAATGTCCAGCCGCACTCCGGCAGCCAGGCCAATGCCGCCGTCTACTTCGCGAGCATCAAGCCCGGCGATAAGATTCTTACCATGAATCTGTCGCATGGGGGCCACCTCACGCATGGCAACTCCGCGAACTTCTCTGGCAAGCTCTACGCCGCTGTCCACTACGGCGTGGGCGCCGATGGCCGCATCAACTACGACGAAGTCGAGGAAATGGCTAAGCGTGAGCAGCCCAAGATGATCACCGTTGGCGCTTCCGCCTACGCCCGCGAGATCGACTTCGCCCGCTTTGGTAAAATCGCCAAGGAAAACGGCGCGCTGCTCCTCGCCGACATCGCGCACATCGCTGGCCTCGTCGCTGGCGGCGTGCACCCGTCGCCCGTGCCTTACGCCGATTTCGTCACCACCACCACCCATAAGACCCTGCGTGGTCCTCGCGGTGGCCTCATCCTCTGCAAGGCCGAGCACGCCAAGGCCATCGACTCCGCCGTCTTCCCCGGTGCGCAGGGTGGCCCGCTCGAGCACGTCATCGCCGCCAAGGCCATTTGCTTCGCGCAGTGCGCCACGCCTGAGTTCAAGGAATATGCCAAGCAGGTCGTTGCCAATTCCCGCGCTCTCGCTGATGAACTCGTGAAGCTCGGCTTCGGCCTCATCAGCGGCGGCACCGACAATCACCTCAGCCTGCTGGATCTCCGCAAGAGCCACCCGAACGTTTCGGGCAAGGACGCCCAGCTCGCCCTGGACGCTGCGCATATCACCACGAATAAGAATACCGTGCCGGACGAGACCCGCAGTCCTTTCCAGGCCAGCGGCATCCGCGTTGGCACGCCGGCGGTGACTTCCCGGGGGATGAAGGAGTCCGAAATGAAGGAAATTGCCCAAGCCATCGCCATCGTCCTCTCCGACCCGCAGAATCCTGCCAAAATCGAAGAGGCGCAGGGCATCGTGGCTTCCCTGACTAGCCGTTTCCCCCTCCCTTATTAATCTTAAGAAGGCCCTTTTCCCCTTTCCAACGGAACAAAATCCCCTAATCTCATTTATACCCCACTAAATCTATGAACACCTCCACCCGTAACCGTAAGGGCTTCACGCTCATCGAGCTCCTGACGGTAATCGCGATCATCGGCATCTTGGCTGCCGTGCTCTTCCCAGGCGTCCAGGGCGTCATGCGCTCCGCCAAGAAGAACAGCGCGCTGAACAAGCTTCGCTCCATCGGCCAGGGTTACATGAACTGGGCCGGCGGTAATAAGGCGATTTCCAACGGTGCCTGGGCCTCGGGCAAGACCCAGACCACGTCCCTTTCCGGATATGCCGCGATTCTCGCTGACGGCGCTTCCCTCGACTCCGGCGAACTGTGGTTCCTCGATGCCGACCCGGCTTCCGACGGCGTCGCTGCCATCCCGAAGACCGTGATCACCAAGACGGGTAGCGTTGTTTCTGTCGCCACGGCTTTCACGACCGCTCTCACGCAGGGTAAGTCCGGCTGGGATCTCTACACCCCGACCTCTCGCTCGATTGTCGGCAACGTCACCGCTCCTCTCGCCTGGACCCGTGGCCTGACCGTCGCCGGAAACTGGCCCGCCGCTGGTGCCACCGCTACCGACTCCGTCTGGGGTACGGAAGGCGGTCACATCGTCTATGGTGACGGCCACGTCTCTTGGTGCTCCGACACCCTCACCACGGGCACGAACTTCTTCTCCAAGGCCGACGGTACCTCTTCGGCTAGCTGGAAGGATTCGAACGGCGTTCCGCAGGGGACGACCCCGACGCCGACGGCTGTTACCCAGAACTGAGCCGAAAGGACATACTGAAAAGGCCCTGCTTTGCAGGGCCTTTTTGTTTACAATCATAATCTGCTAACGGCTTGCCCTCACCCGTGCCCCCCCATAAAGAATGTATATCTCCCCATGAACACCTCACCTCGTAATCGTAAAGGTTTCACGCTCATCGAGCTCCTGACGGTAATCGCGATCATCGGCATCTTGGCTGCCGTGCTCTTCCCGGGCGTCCAGGGCGTCATGCGCTCCGCCAAGAAGAACAGCGCGCTGAACAAGTTGCGCTCCATCGGCCAGGGCTACATGAACTGGGCTCGCGGAAGCCGTAACATCTCCTCCGGCGCATGGGCGTCCGGTAAGACCCAGACAACGTCGCTTTCGGGCTACGCCGCCATCCTCGCAGATGGTGCCTCGCTCGACTCCGGCGAACTCTGGTTCCTCGATGCCGACCCGGCGGCTGACGGCGTGGCTGTCATCCCGAAGACCGTAATCACCAAGACGGGTAGCGTTGTTTCTATCGCTACGGCTTTCACGACCGCCCTCACGCAGGGTAAGTCCGGCTGGGATCTCTACACCCCGACCTCTCGCTCGCTCGTCGGCAACGTTACCGCTCCTCTTGCCTGGACCCGCGGCCTGACCATCGCTGGAAACTGGCCCGCCGCTGGTGCCACCGCTACCGACTCCGTCTGGGGTACGGAAGGCGGCCACATCGTCTATGGTGACGGCCACGTCTCTTGGTGCTCCGACACCCTCACCACGGGCACGAACTTCTTC
>CAXNEN010000026.1:0-10721 GCA_964201505.1 Opitutales bacterium | reverse complement strand
AGGTCGACAAGGACCTGCGGTTTTTTGGCTCAGGCCTCACGCCGGCGTCGCCAGATGTAGGTCAGGGCGAAGAGCAGACCGCCCAGGCCGACGGCCCAGTCGCCGTGGCGCACCCAGAAGGTGTCCGGCTGGCGGTCGCGGGGGAGACTGACGGGGGCGGTCGCCCGAGAACCGCGGAAATAGATGCTCCCTTGGTCCAAGAGCGGAAAGGCCCGGCCGAGCGAATCGATGGTTCCGCTCCAGCCGGCGTTGCCACAGCGAACCACTGGGAGGCCGGTGGCGGCAGCCAGCAGAACCGAGTGCGCGACGTGCTGATAGGCGCCGGCTTCCCGGCCATACCAGGCGTCGTTCGTCACGACGATCAGGACGTCGGCGCCGGCGAGGGCGTGTTCGCGGGCGAGCTCAGGGAAGACGTCTTCATAGCAGACGAGCGCTCCGGCCATGAAGGTATGACCGCGGCGCGTGGTGAGCGGCAGGAGCGAGGGCCCAGTGCCGGCGATACAATCCGTCTCGATCGGGACGACTTTGCGCAGCGGCAGGAAGTCGGCGAACGGGACGTATTCGCCGAAGGGCACGAGGTGGCGCTTGGCGTAGACGGGTTTCTGCACGCCTTCCGCGGTGATCACCGCGACGGCGTTACCGTAGCCGGCGCCGCGGCGATCGAGGGTCCCGATGACGAGCGGGGTGTCGGTTGCTTTGGCCAGGCCAGTGAGGCGGCTCAGGTAGGTTTCGCTCTCGAGCGAGAGCGGCAGAGCGGCTTCGGGCCAGAGGACGAAATCGACCGCCTTATTCGCCGCCACCGAGGCGGTCATGGCTTCCGTCATCACGAGGTGATCCTGCAGGCGCGTCGGATCCCACTTGGCGTTCGGGTCGAAGTCCGTCTGCACGACGCCGACGGTGAAGCTGACCTTATCCACCGAAGCCTTGGCCGCGTTGGCGGCGATCAGGGCGAAGAAGCCGAGCGCAATCGGGAGCAGACCGAGATAGAGTTCGGGCGTGAGGCGACGCAGCCAGCCCATCGGACCGGCGGGCTTTAATTCGCTTTCTTCGCGGTAAAACTCGATGAGGCGGACAATCCAGCGGGCGAGCCCGAGATTAAAAAGCACGAGCGCGATGGAGAGGCCAATCGGCCCGACCCAGGCGCAGAGGCTGAGCATGACGGGATTACCGGTCTGCGAAGCCGCGAGCGGCAGCCAGCCGAAGCCAGAGAGGATGGTGCTGCGCGTCCATTCCAGCAGGCCCCAAGCACCGGCGAGGCCACCGATGGCGAGCAGGCGGGCCGGGAGCGAAGCGCCTGCGCAGGCGGGAAAAATCCAGCGGGCCAGCAGCAGCCAGACGAACGGGTACAGCGCGCAGTAGGCGGTGAGCAGCACGAGGCCGAGCCAACCGAGCGGCGGATAGACGTGGCGGAGCCAGACGAGCAACGCGATCCAGAGCACCCAACTCGTCACGAAGCTCACGCGACGCCACGTGCGCCAGTCAGGACGAAGCGTCGTGGCGATCATCGCCGGCACCAGCGCGACGAAAGCCCAGAATGGATGACCGACGGGACCAAACGAAAAGAAGAGCAGCAGGGCGGTCAGCGATGCGCCGACCCAGGCGAGCCGGGCGGCAGCAGGGCTGCTCGTCGGCTGCTCGGTCATTCCGAAAGCGTCTCGACCACTTCCCAACCTTCGTCGCGGACGAGCGCTTCGGCCTTCTTCCACTTCAGGTCCTGGGTCTCAGGTCCTTTGCGGATGCGGACGACGGCGTTGCGACCGATCTTCGGGGTCAGGCGGCGGAAAGGTTCGGGCTTGGGCGCGTTGGCCGGCGTGGTCGCGGTCGTTTCGATTGCACCCGCCTCGGCGGGTCCGGTGGCCTTGGCCTGGCCTTGGGCGCGACGCAAGAGGGCTTCGAGGGCTTCCATTGACGAGGCGGTGCGGAAGAGGCCGGCGCCGGTATCGGTGCGCAGCTGCTGCATGAGGCGTTCGAAGGCCTTGAAGGCTTCGGCCTTGTACTCGTTGAGCGGATCCTTCTGCGCGTAGGAGCGCAGGCTGACGCCGCGACGGAGGTCTTCCATCTCAGTCAGCTGGTTCTGCCAGTTGCGGTCGATGGCACGGAGGAGGACGTTACGTTCGAGGTATTGCAGGACCGCGGGCGATTCGTGTTCCTCACGGCTGGCCTGGAGGGCGCGCACGCGGTCAGTGGCGAGCAGGATCACTTGGGCCTTGGTGCGGGCGAGGATGTCCTCGAGGTCGATCCGCATGTGGAAGGTGGTGACGTACCAGTGGACGAAGGTGTCGGCGGCGCGACGTTCGGCCTCGCCATTCGGGTCAGGGAAGACGACGTCGAGGCGGGCTTCGATTTCTTCCTCGACGATGTTCATGATCGTCTCGCGGCTGTCCTCGGCCTTGAGGGCGCGGTTGCGCAGGCCATAGATGATTTGGCGCTGCTGGTTGAGCACGTCGTCATACTGCAGCAGGCGCTTGCGCATCGAATAGTTCTGACCTTCGACGCGCTTCTGGGCGGTGCCGATGGAGTGGTTCAGGAACGGGTGCTCGAGCGGCTCGCCTTCCTTGAAGGACTTCTCGAGCATCGAGGAGACAATGCCGGCGTTGGCGAACAGGCGCATGAGGTCATCCTCAAGGGAGACCAGGAAGCGGGAACGGCCAGGGTCGCCCTGACGAGAGCAACGGCCGCGGAGCTGGCGGTCGACGCGGCGGACTTCATGGCGTTCGGTCGCGACGACGTACAGGCCGCCGAGTTCGCGGACGCCTTCGCCCAGTTTGATGTCAGTGCCGCGACCGGCCATGTTGGTGGCGATAGTCACTGCGCCGAGCTGGCCAGCCATCGAGACGATGTCGGCTTCGGCCTCGTGGTGCTTAGCGTTGAGGATCTTGTGCGGGACCTTGGCCATCGCGAGCATGCGGCCGAGGGTTTCGGAGGCTTCGACGGAGGCGGTGCCGACGAGGACGGGCTGTCCGCGCTTGTGGGCTTCCGCAATCTCCTTGATCGCAAACTGGTACTTCTCCTTACGCGTCTTGAAGACGATATCGTTATCGTCGATGCGGATGCACGGACGGTGCGTCGGGATGGCGACAACGGTCAGCCGGTAGATGTCATTGAACTCGGAAGCCTCGGTCTCGGCGGTGCCGGTCATGCCCGCGAGCTTCTGGTACATACGGAAGTAGTTCTGAATCGTGACCGTCGCGTAGGTCTTATTTTCCTTCTCGAGCGCGACGCCTTCCTTGGCTTCGACGGCCTGGTGGAGGCCGTCGGACCAGCGGCGACCTTCCATGATGCGGCCGGTGTTCTCGTCGACGATCTTCACTTTACCTTCGTGCACGACGTATTGCTTGTCCTTCTCGTAAAGGGTGTAGGCCTTGAGCAGCTGGCCAATGGCGTGGATGTCCTCGGAGACCTGGGCGTAGGCGGCCTCGGCTTCGGTGCGAAGTTCGGCGCGGCGTTCTGGTGTGAGAGACTCATCGCGGTCGAGCTCGACGTAGCGGGAGGGGAGGTCGGGCAACACGAACGCGTCGGGCTGGCCGGGGCGGAGCGTATCGCGACCGAGTTGGGAAAGGTCGGACTCGTGGTTACGTTCGCTGACGGCGAAGTAGAGGCGTTCCTTCAGGTGGAAACGGCGATCCTTCTCGATCTCGGAAGCGAGCACGCCTTCATGCTTTTCGAGCAGCTTGCGCCAGCGGCCGTTCTCCATGAGGCGGAGGAAGATGCGGTTGCGCGGCATGCCGTGGGCGGCGAGCCAGAGCTTGTCGAGGGAGTCGGCGGAAGGCTCCTTGTCTTCGCTGATTTTCTCGAGTTCTTCGCGGGCCTCGTTGATTAGGCGGGTGACGAGGCGGATTTGCAGTTCGACTAGGCCGGCGACCGGCTGGCGGAGGCGCGGGAAAGCCGGCTCACGTTCTTCGGCGGCCGGTCCGGAGATGATCAGCGGGGTGCGGGCCTCGTCGATCAGGATGGAGTCGATCTCGTCGACAATGCAGAAGTAGTGTTCGCGCTGGACCTGCTCGTCGGGCGAGAGGGCCATGCCGTTATCGCGCAGGTAGTCGAAACCGAACTCGGAGGCGGTGCCGTAGGTGATGTCGCAACCGTAGGCGGCCTTGCGTTCATCGCCGGGCATCTGGTTCTGGATGCAGCCGACCGTCAGGCCGAGCCAGCGGTACAGATAACCCATCCACTCCGAGTCGCGGCGGGCGAGGTAGTCGTTGACGGTAACCAGCTGGCAGTTCTTGCCAGTGAGGGCGTTGAGGTAGAGGGGCAGGGTGGCGACGAGGGTCTTGCCTTCACCGGTCGCCATCTCGGCGATCTTGTTCTGATGGAGGGCGATACCGCCGACGAGCTGGACGTCAAAATGGACCATCTCCCAAGCCAGCTCATGGTCGCAAACGATAGAGGAGGTGCCGCAGAGGCGGCGGGCGGCGTTCTTCACGACCGCGAAGGCCTCGGGGAGGAGGGCGTCGAGGGATTCGCCCTTGGCATGGCGATGCTTGAACTCGTCGGTCTTGGCGCGGAGCTGGTCGTCCGACAGTTTCTGGTACTCGGCCTCGTGGGCGTTGATTCGCTTGACGAGGGGCGCGCACTTACGGAGGAATTTCCGGTGGTGGCTGCCCGCGAAGAGCTTGAGGATGCTGAGAAACATGGGTCCGGGAGCGAGAGGTAGCAAACCCCGACCCCACCCCCCGGGGCAAGCCTTGACTCGGGTTGTTCACATCGGCTTTTCCGCCTTGCGGCTGTGCTCCCGCCCTCAAGATGGGTCATGACCATGGCTGAAAACGTCCTTATCCTCGGTACCGGCTGCGCCGGCCTGACCGCCGCGATCTACGCCGCCCGCGCCGGCCTCACTCCGTTGGTGCTCGAGGGCGGCCAGCCCGGCGGCCAGCTGACCACGACCTCCGAGGTCGAGAACTTCCCGGGCTTCATCCACGGCGTGGATGGCAATGAGCTCATCACGAACATGAAGGGCCAAGCCGAACGCTTCGGCGCGAAGTTCGCCTGGGACCGCATCGACTCCGTCGACTTCTCCGGCCCGATCAAGAAGCTCAAGGGCGGCGAAGCCACCTACGAAGCCAAGGCCGTGATCATCGCCACGGGCGCCTCGCCCCGTCACCTTGGTATCCCGGGTGAAATGCATTATTACGGCGGCAACGGCGTGACCACCTGCGCGACCTGCGATGGTGCCTTCTACCGCGATGTCCCGGTCGCCGTCGTCGGCGGTGGCGACTCCGCCTGTGAAGAAGCCCTCTTCCTGACGCGCTTCGCTTCCAAGGTCTACCTCGTGCACCGTCGCGATAGCTTCCGCGCCTCCGATATCATGGTGCAGCGCGTGAAGGCCCATGAGAAGATCGAGCTCGTCCTTAACGTCAGCCCGACCGAGATCCTCGGCGATGAGAAAGTTCACACCCTGCGCGTGATCGAGAAGTCCGGCGCTGTTCGTGACCTCGCGGTGAAGTGCGTCTTTGTTGCCATCGGCCACGTGCCCAATTCCCAGGCCTTTACGCCGGCCCTAGCGGTCGATGCAGGCGGTTACTTCATTGCTGGCGCCAACACCGTCAGCACCAATATTCCCGGGGTTTTTGTCGCCGGAGATTGCTCGGATCACGTGTATCGTCAGGCCATCACCGCCGCCGGCATGGGCTGCCGCGCCGCCATCGAAGCCGAACGCTGGTTGGCCGGACTCTGAGCGTCGCGGCTTAGCCGCGACGAGGGGACACGTGGGCAAGGGGACACGTGGACAAGGGGTTGAATCAAATCGCTTCGGGTGGCGGGTGGCAGCCCCGGGTTTCAGGTGGCAGGACCTGAACCTGTACCTGAACCTGAAGACCCGAACCTGATACCCGATGGCCGAGACCCGGGACCTGAAATTTATTCCCGCAACCTGCCACCTGAGGCTGCCACCCGCCACCCGAAACGAATGCAATCATCCAGTTTCCGGTCTCCCTTTGAGTTATGTATCGTCTCCAAAGCAGCAAGGGCGCTTGTGCGCCCCTGTTCATTACCTTCCCCTTGTCCACGTGTCACCTTGCCCACGTGTCCACTCGAAATAATCCCTGCGGGATTATTTCGTCAAAATCTCCATCGCCGACTTCTTCTGCGGGATGAAGGGTAACACGTGCTCGGTGTACGGCACGATGACGTCGAGGAGGTAAGGTCCGTCGTGATCAAGCATCTCGCGCATGGCGGCACGGAGGTCCTCGCGCTTCATGACCTGACGGGCCTTGATGCCGAAGCCGTTGGCGATCTTGACGAAATCAGGGTAGAGGCCGGCCGGGTTGTCGGGAGAGCCGATATTAGTGGCGTCGCCTAGGATGGTGTGGCCGCGGGTGCCGGAGTAGAAGCGGTCTTCCCACTGCACGACCATGCCGAGGTGCTGATTGTTGAGGATGAGGATCTTCGCGTTGATCTTCTCGATCTTCATGCACGCGAGCTCCTGGATGTTCATCAGGAACGAGCCGTCGCCATCGATGTCGATGACTTGGACATCTGGATTCGCGACTTTGGCGCCGATGGCGGCCGGGAGGCCGAAGCCCATGGTACCCGCGCCGAGCGAGCTGATGAAGCGACGCGGTTCGTTGAAGCGATAGTACTGCGGGGCCCACATCTGGTGCTGGCCGACGCCGGTGGAGATGATCGCGTTGCCCTTGGTTTCTTCGAAGAGGACTTCGATGGCTTCCTGCGGGAGGATGTGCTTGGTCTTGCGCTCGTAACTGAACGGATACGGGTGCTCTTTCTTCCAGCCGTTGATGGTCTCGTACCACTTCTTCAGGTCAGGCTTCTTGAAGCCCTTCTTCGCGAGCGTGACCATGCGGCCAAGCGCGTGCTTGATGTCGGAGTGGATCGGGTAGTCCGCGAACTTGTTCTTCTGGTGCTCCGAACGGTCGATGTCGATGTGGACGATTGTGGCGTCGGGGGCAAACTTCTCGATGGCACCAGTGATACGGTCGTCAAAACGCGCACCCATGGTGATGAGGAGGTCGCTCTTGCAGACGGCCCAGTTGCCGGCGACGGTGCCGTGCATGCCGTACCAGTAAAGGGACTGCGGATGATCGCAGGGGAAGGCGCCGAGGCCCATCAGCGTGGACGCGACGGGGATGCCGGTGGCTTCAGCAAAGGCGCGGAGTTCCTTGTGGGCGTCGCCGGAAAGGATGCCGCCGCCGATGTAGAGCGCGGGCTGCTTAGACTTCTCGATGAGGCGCAGGACCTGCTCCAACTCGCTGTCGGCGCACTTCGGAGGCGTCGGCAGACCGGGGATGGAAACGTCGTTGGGATTCTTGGGGAAGACCGGGACCCACTCGTGCTGCTGGATGTCCTTCGGGATATCGATCACCACGGGGCCCGGACGGCCGGTGGTGGCGATCTTGAAGGCCTTGTACATGATGCTCGGCAGCTCGTTGTAATCGAGGACGAGGAAGGAGTGCTTCACGATCGGCAGGGTCATGCCGTAGAAGTCGGTTTCCTGGAAAGCAGCGCGACCGATGAACTGCTGGTAGACCTGGCCGGTGATGCAGATCAGCGGGATGCTGTCCATGTGCGCATCGGCGATCGCGGTGACGAGATTCGTGGCGCCAGGGCCAGAGGTTGCCATGCACACGCCGGGCTTGCCGGTCGAACGGGAGTAACCGTGGGCCATGAAGGCACCGCCCTGTTCGTGGCGAGGCAGGATCGTGCGGATTTTCTTGGAGCGGACGAGGCCATGGTGGAGCTCCATCGAGGCGCCGCCTGGGTAAGCAAAAATCGTGTCGACGCCGAGGTTCTCGAGGCAGCGGACCATGACATCACAACCGCGCATTTTGACGCCGGTCTTGGCCGAGACGGCCGAGGGGGCGGTGGCGGTGGACTTCTTAGCGGCGTTCTTTTTGGGCATGGTCTTAGGGGGCAGGTCGAGCCTGCAGGGAATGGGTTAGAAAAGGAAGCGGGCTAACGGGGGCAAGTGTGAATAAGTGGGGCTAAACAAGGCCCCCAAAGGGCCGGGGTCAGGGCCAGGGCTAGGGCTAGGTAAATAATGCCCAAATTTAGGTAAAATAGGTCATTTTGACCCCATTTCCCCCAGCCCTAGCCCTGGCCCTAGCCCTATTTCAAAGGTGTCGTATACAATTTAACCCCGCGACCTGGATCGGGCCATGGATCGCCCCCTGGAGGTAAGCATGGGCGATGGTGACGGCTTCCGAGAGGCTCTTGCCCTTGGCAAGCTGGGCGGTGATGGCCGCCGAAAGGGTGCAGCCGCTACCATGGGTGTCCACGTGGGGGGCGCGGCGAGCGCCAAAGGTCTTGGTCTCGCCGGTCGGCCAGGCGAGGCAGTCCGTGAGGTCGTCGCCCACAGCATGGCCGCCCTTGAGCAAGAACGGTACGCCATAGGCCTTGGCGAGCTCGAGCGCCTCGTCGGTGCCGCCGAGCGATTTCCGTCCCAGAAGAATCGTGGCTTCGTCTAGATTCGGTGTGACCACTGCAGCGAGCGGGATGAGTCGCGTCTTCACGGCCGCGATGGCGTCCGGAGCGAGCAGGGTGGCGCCGCTCGAAGCGACCATGACGGGATCGACGACGGCGGGGATGCCGGACGACTTGATGAAGCCGGCGACGGCGATCACGATCTCGGCGTTGAGCAGCATGCCGGTCTTGAGGGCCTTGGGATGGAAGTGAGCCGCGACCTGCGTGCACTGCTCGACGACGAACGCCGCGGGGCTGGCTTGGATGCCGGAGACGCCGCGCGGATTCTGCGCGGTGAGGCACGTAATCGCGGTCGTGCCGAAGACGCCTTGCGAAGCGAACGTCAACAGGTCGGCCTGAATGCCTGCGCCCGCTCCGCTGTCGGATCCGGCGATGCTGAGGGCGACGGGGAGTTCGCGGCTGGAGGCGGAATTAGTCATACTTCTTCAGCGGGGTGCAGTTTATAATATTGAGGTGTAATCCCTGTATCAACTTGTCGCAAGGACTTACCGGGACCATAAGTATAACTAATCAATTACCAGTGAGCGTTCCCGAGTCCCAGTCGTCGTCTGTACGTCCTTCCGACGACGCCCTGCTCGGACTGGAGCGCTTGGTCGTCGGCCGTGAGTGCAACGGTTTCGACCGCCTCACACCGGCTCGCAAGGCGCGCGCCTTCACCGAACTGGTTCATCTCGGCTACGCCTACGGCAAGGTCGAAGAAGTCGCCGGCCAGGACTTCCCGAACGTCTCCATCCAGCGCGTCAGCTCGCACGGCCGCCGTCTCCTTCGTTCCTTACGCTCTTCGCGCGGCACGACGACGAGCAGCGGACTCCAGGTCTTCTGGGTCTTTCTGGCGATCGCCGCGGCACTCTTGGGTTGCCTGTTCCTGATGCTCAAGGTGTCGGGCAACTGAGCCTGATCCGCTTTTCACCTAGGCGCAAAAAAGGGGCGCCCCTCGCGGTGCGCCCCTTTGCTTGGCCTTGTCGGCCGGCTTACTTCTTGGCAGCGCGCTTCTCTTCGATCGCAGCCTGGGCAGCGGCGAGGCGAGCGACCGGCACGCGGTAAGGCGAGCAGGAGACGTAGTTCAAGCCCACGCGGTGGCAGAACTTGACGGACTCGGGTTCGCCGCCGTGTTCGCCGCAGATGCCGAGCTTGATGTCGGGACGGGTCTTGCGGCCCTTCTCGATGGCGATTTGGACGAGCTGGCCGACGCCGGTCTGGTCGAGCGTGGCGAACGGGTTCTTCTTGAAGATCTCGTTCTCGGTGTAGGCGCCGAGGAAGTTACCCATGTCGTCGCGGCTGACGCCGAGAGCGGTCTGGGTGAGGTCGTTCGTGCCGAAGCTGAAGAACTCGGCGGTGTGCGCGATTTCGTCAGCGGTGAGGGCGCCGCGAGGGACTTCGATCATCGTGCCCACGGAGTAGGCGATCTTGACCTTCTGTTCCTTCTGCACTTCGGCGGCGACGCGGTGGATGACTTCGACCTGGAGGTCGAGCTCACGCTTGAAGCCGACGAGGGGCACCATGACTTCGGGCTTCACCTTGATGCCCTTCTTCTGGACCGCCGCGGCGGCTTCGAAGATGGCGCGAGCCTGGGTCTCGGTGATTTCCGGGTAAGCGATGCCGAGGCGGCAACCGCGGTGACCGAGCATCGGGTTGAACTCGTGTAGGGCGGCGACGCGGGCGATGACTTTCTCGGTCGGGATGCCGAGCTTCTCCGCGAGGGCGGCCTGGGACTTTTCGTCGTGCGGCACGAACTCGTGGAGGGGCGGGTCGAGGAGGCGGATCGTGGCGGGCAGGCCATTGAGGGCCTTGAAGATACCGGTGAAGTCCGCGCGCTGGTACGGCAGGATCTTCGCGAGGGCCTTCTTGCGGCCTTCGACGGTGTCAGCGAGGATCATCTCACGGACGGCGTCGATGCGGTCGCCTTCGAAGAACATGTGCTCGGTGCGGGTGAGGCCGATACCCTGGGCGCCGAACGCGAGAGCCTGGGCGGTCTGCTCAGGATTGTCAGCGTTGGTGCGGACCTGCAGGCGGGTGGCCTGCGAGCACCACTTCATCAGCTGGACGTAATTCTTGTACTTCTCGGTCTTCTGCGCGGCCTTGTCGTTGTTGAGCAGGCCGGAGACGATTTCCGAAGGAGCGGTCTTGATCTGTCCGGCGTAAACCGTGCCAGCCGTGCCGTCGATGGAGAGGAAGTCGCCTTCCTTGAAGGTGTGACCGGCGATGGTCGTCGTCTTCTTATCGTAGTCGATCGAGACGGCGGCCGCACCACAGACGCAGACCTTGCCCATCTGGCGGGCGACGAG
>CAXNEN010000025.1:0-10913 GCA_964201505.1 Opitutales bacterium | reverse complement strand
GCCCCGGCCGAAGCGAATTTCACGGTCAAAGGCGCCACACCTGACGTGGGAGTTGTGCCCGCCAACTCTTTCGGCACATTGGCCATGACTGTCCCATCCTTGGGTTTTTTGATCAAGCTGGGCTTCCCTTCCGCCATCTGGAGGGCGTTGCGCTCATGGATTAGGCCGAGCCAGTAGAGTGAGGCGGCCGTCTTGTCGCCGCGCCACTCCTTGGTCCGGATGATCTCTTCGAAGGCCGAGAAGGCCTCCTCCAGTCTCATGAGCTCGGTGAGCGCGCGGGCGCGCGTGAAGCGCAGGTCGAGTTCCTTCGACATGAGGATGTTATTGTCGATGGCTTCGTTGCAAAGCGAGAGGGCCTCGGCGTACTTCTTGTTGGCGAAGGCGATTTCCGCTAGGCCGGCGAAACCATAGTCGGCGTATTCCGAGGAACGGGAATGCTCGAGGATATAGCCGAAATAATCGGCAGCCTTTTTGAGGTCGCCTTTCGCGAGCAGGCTGTCGCCGACGAGCGCAAGGATCGTCGGGTTGAGCTCTTCGGCCTTAAAGTTCTGGGCGATCTTGGCGAAGTTGTCGGCGGTCTTCTCAGGTTCGCGGGTGAAAATGGCCAGCTGGCCGAGCGCGAAGAAGCCACGGGCCTGGGCGACCAAGGAGGCGCGGTTTTCCTCGAGGCGAAGAAGCTTAGTGAGTTCCTTCTCGGCCTCGGCGCTGGTGTAGGCGCCAGGTTCGGGCTTCGCTCCGGGCTTCACGCGCTTGACTTTGCGGGCGATTTTCTCGGCGAGGAAGACGATGAGCTTCTCAGTGCCTTCTTGGGTGCGGTCGTTGATCGACTCAGAGACGGCATCGGAAAGAATCTTAAGCGCGCGCTTCTTCTGGTCGGCGATGGAGACTTGGCGCTGGGCTTCGCCCTTGGCCAGTTCGGCTTCGAGTTCGGTGGAGAGCTTCCGGACGGACGCCTTGGCGACGTCAATCTCGGGCTGGGTGACACCCTGTTTACGCTCGACTGTGTCGACGGCCTTACGGGCCTCGGCGAGCTGGGCACTGAATTTCTTGCGGACCTTCTCGGCTTCGGCGGCGAACTCCGGCATGTCGCCCATGCGCTCGGTCGAGCGGATGACCTCATAGAGATAGGTCATCGCCTTCGGGTCGTTGTGGTTCCAGTCGAAGATTTCCTTGAAGAGGTCGCGCATGCGCTTGTGCTCGCCGCGTCCCGGGAGGAGTTTACGAAGCTCGCCGAGGGCGAATTCTAAGGCTTGCGGATTAGTGCGGGCGCTCTTGGCGGCGGCCTCGTAGGCGTCGATGGCCTTGTTCGTCACGGCTTCCTTCTCTTTCTCGGCCTTGGTGCGGATTTCGACGAACTTAGCCTTCTCCGGGGTCTTGGCGTTGATACGGACGTCGAGTTCGGCGGCCTTGACGCGCTTGTCGATCTCGTCGGCGAGGCGGATGTTGGCGTCGGCAATAAGGGTATAGACTTCGGGGGTCTGGGCGATGACTTCGTCGCTGCGGTCCTTGGAGAAATCCTTGAGCCAGTCTTCGCAGAGTTTGATCGTGCCTGGGATGTCTGGGGGGCTGATGCCGAACTTCACGATAGCCTGACGGTAGCGGACGTCGGGGATGAACTGACCCTTCGGATACTCCTGCTCGTACTTATCGAAGCTAACCTTGGTCTCCTTGTACTTGCCTTGGAAGAACGAGCAGAGCGCGTTCATGTAGAGCACCTGCTGGCGGACGGGGGTGCTCGGGTACTTCTTGAGGAATTCGTCGAACGCTTTCTGGGCCAGGGCCCAGTCGACCTGCGAGAAGAGGCAGGCGGCGATGCGGAAGTCGATCTCCTCGGCCACTTCCGGGGTGAGATTATTCACGTTTGCCAGGACCCACTTGTAATGGGTGATCGCCTCGGGGAATTCTTCGCGTTCCTGCGAGATGTCGCCGAGGATTAGGGCGATGGGCGAGACTTGGTCGTCCTTGGGGAACTTCTGGATGAACTCCTTGCACTTCGCCTGGGCTTCGCTGTTACGTCCGATTCGACGCAACGAGACGATGTGATAGTAGTAGGCGCCGGAGATGCGGCTGAAAGCGGGGCTGTTCTCGAAGATATCGAGGAAGGCGACGTGGGCTTCCCAGGGGCGCTTGAGCTCGAGCAGGCAGAGGCCGATGCGGTAGGAGATGAACGCGTCGTAGTCCTTGTTCGCGGTGAACTCCTCTTGGATCTTCTTGAACTGGGCAACCTCCAGCTTGACCCGCTCGATGTTCGCGGCCTGTTCCGGATTCGGCTTGGGGAAATTCTTGGTCAGGGCGTCTGCTTCGGCCTGCTTGCTTTCGATTGCCCGTCCGAACGAGTTGGTGAGGCTGGCGCGGCGCAGCGTGCCTTGGTAGTTGGTCAGTGCCTGACGGTAGAAGTCGCCGCGGAAGTTCTCGTCGGCGGCCGATTCGGCGGCGGCGAAACGTGCGTCACCGATTTCGAGGCGCTGGAAATTCGAGCGGACGACCTCGACGGGCGAGCCGCTGCTCTTGGCGTCAATCTCGTTCTTGAGCTGGCTCGCTTCCTTCGTGAGACCGAGCTTAGTGTACATCTCGACGAGCTTATAGGCGGCTTCGCGGCGTTCGGGAGTGCTGATGCCGTCGGCGGTGGCCTGCTTGAGCAAGCCGATGGCCTGGGAGTAGGCGGCTTTCTTGGCCTCTTCCGGTGCGCTCTTGTTGCGGTCGACGATGATTTGGGCCGAGAGCGTGAAGGCGTTCACGCGATCTTCGGGGCGGGAGAGTGTGTTGGTGCGGATCTTCTCGAGTCGTGCCAGGGCGAGGTCCCACTTGCCTTGCTTCGAGAAAGCTTCGATGAGCAGGAGTTCGGCGGTTCCACGGCGGTTATCGCTGTCGAAGAAGTCCTCGGTACCTCTGGGGAACTTATCTAGGAAGGCAGTCAGTTCGGTTTCGGCGCGCGGCCAGTCTTTGATGAAGAACTGGCAGATTGCCTTACGGAAGGAGACGACGGCCTTGAGCTTCGGCTCCACATCAACGGCCTTGGTGTCCAGTTCCTCGAAGAGGGCCAAGGAGTCCTTGTACTTCTTCTCCTCAAGGGCCTTCTCGGCCGACTTGAAGAGCACGGAGAGAGGATCTTCCTTCACTGCGGCGGCCGCAGGCTTGGCGGCTTGGGCGTGCAGACGGCCGGTGAGCGGCGTCACGGCGAGGAGAACGGCGAGCAGTGCGGCCTTGGCCAGTTTGTAGTTGCGGGACTCTTGGATAAGCATCGGGTGAGGGGGAGCGCTGGGCTCCGCATCGGGGGTGTTCAGAATTTGCCTAGATGCCCAGCCTTGCCAAGCAATAAGCCCATTTTAGTCCTCCGAAATCGGCAACAATCACCCCCGGGGCCTTCTCCTGTGAATAACTCAGGCGCTGGACTTTAGGCCGGTCGCCAAAATTGTCTCAAAGCCGGGCTCCTTGACCTCTTTGGCGACCACGCGGACCTCGGAATGGCTGAAGCCGGCTTCCTCGATCCAATCGTGCAGCTCGTTTTCCTTGAAGCCCAGCCAGCGGTCGGCGTAAAGCTCGCGCGCCTTCTCGAAGCGGTGGGCTCGGAGGTCGAGAATCAGGAGGCGGCCACCTGGTTTCAGGATACGGAAGGCTTCTGCCAGAGCTTTGCGGGGATTTTCGGCATGATGTAGGGCTTGGCTGAGGAGGGCCAGGTCGATGCTGCGGTCAGGCAGGGGGACCTTCTCAATGTTACCGAGGACGTAGGTCAGGTTACGCAGGTGTTCTTTCTTGGCCAAAGCCCGGCCGACCTGGACCATCCGAGGGGAGTTATCGACGCAGTGGACGCTTTCGGCCTGCCGGGCCAGTAGTCGTGAAAGCGTACCGTCGCCGGCACCGAGGTCAGCGATGCGCACCCGCGGAGTCAGCAGGAAGAGCATCTGGCCGATTGCCTCCCAGGAGCGCCCTGGGCAGTAATTCCGGCCGAGCCGGTCGGCGACGAGGTTGAAGTGTTGCTCGGCCTTTTGGCGCCGCTTTTCGACGATGCGCTGCAGGGCGCGTTGGTCGGCCGCAGCTTTCGGTTCGCGGGCGCTCGCCGCCAAGGCGGCCTCGACGACGCCAGCGACGCTCACAGGCAGATCCCGAGCCAGTGCATAGAAGGACTTTTTACCGTCGCGACGATCCTTGACCAGCTGGGCTTTGCGGAGGAGTGCGAGGTGCGTCGAGATGCGTGACTGGGGTAGCCCGAGGATCTCCTGCAGTTCGCCGACCGCTAGTTCGCCGCGCTGCAACAGTTGCAGCATGCGGGACCGGGTCGGGTCGGCCAGGAGGCGCAGGGTTTCCCAAGGGTCGGACATATGGGCAGGTTGGGGTGTGCCGGCGTCCGTGTCAAAAGAGGAAGCCCCGTTTCCGGGGCATCTTCAGCGGGCCACTCGGCTGGTTGCTTAGCGCTTGTCGACCCAGCGGGTGATGCGGATGACCGTCCAGGATTCCGCCTTGCCGTTAATGTTGGTCGTGAACGTCTCGCCCGTCTTGTGGTTCAGGAACTGCTTGGCCAGCGGGGAGATGTACGAGAGGATATTCTCCTCCGGCTTACCGTCCCAGGCGCCGAGGATGTCGTAGGCAATCTCAACTTGGTCGGAGCCGCGGCGTAGAACGATGCTGGAGCCGATGCTGATGTCGTCGGCTTTCGCTTCCTTGAAATCGGTTACCTTGGCCTTCTTGAGCATACCGTCGAGCTCGGCGCGGCGGCCGGAGAGGGTGTCGTGGTCCTGGCGGGCCATCTTATATTCGGAGTTCTCGCGCAAGTCGCCGTGTTCCTTGGCGACCTGGATGGCTTCCTTAACGGCGGGGAGGCGGACCTTGACGATGTCTTCGAGTTCGCGCTCCTTTTCTTCCTTGGAGTGCTTGGAGACGAAGAGTTCCTTCTCCTCCGCTTCGGAGCCGGAGTGCTTGGACTTGGCGAGGCGCTGGACGTGCGGCTCGATTTTGGCGAGGCGCGAGAGGAGGGCCTTCTTGGTCATCTCGTCGAAACCTTGGCTGCTCATCATCGTCCGGGTGAGGTCGAAGATGGTCTCGCTGTCAGCCTTCTTGCCGTCGGCTGGGGCCAGGATGCTGGCGATGAGTTCCTTGTCCTTAATCAGTTCGTTTGCCAGAGGGATGCGGGCCGTGGAGTTGGATTCGAGCGACTCGGTGTCGATGGACGAGAGAATGGCGCCGAGCAGCGAGGGGTTGATCAACTGGGAGACGATGCCCGCGTACTTCTTGGAGTCACGGTTCTTGATGATCCAGATGATTACCGGAGCGCGGAGTTCGCGGGTCTCGAGCCACTGAGCGAAGCGGCTGGCAACGGCAGCGGCGAGTTCCTGGTCGCACAGATAGGCGATGGATTCGGAGACGAGCTTGGCGGAACCGCTCTTGGTGCCGCCGATGTCGCGGTTGCGGAGCAGGTCAAACGCACGTTCGGCCCAGTTGTCACCGTGGTGGGCACGGACGAGGTCGAGCAGGCTGCGGATCTTCTCGGTGGTGTGAGGGATGTTCAGCGCGACGAAGGCCAAGTCGCTTTCGGTGCAGAGGGCGATGATTTCGGAAGCGGTGGGGCTGACGGTCTCGACGTTCTCGACGGCGGAGCGGAAGAACTTATCGCGGTTCCAGATACCGCCGAGGATGGCCGGCAGGTTGTCGCGCTTGCGGGCGGTCTCGAGCTTCTTGATTTCCTTGGATAGGTCGGCGGAGACTTTGTCGAGATTGGCGGGGGTGGCGGCTGAACGGGTCTCGGCAGCGGTGGCACCGGCGAGTTCTTCGAGCAGGACGAGCTTACGTTCGAAGTTAGGGGCGCTTTCGTACTGAGCGAAAAGGTCTTCGCCGAGGTCCTTCGGGGCCTCGAGGAGGGCGTAGAGGCCGCCCTTGCGCTCGGGGACGAGGATGGCGCGGTCCTTGCGGAGGGCGGCGCGGGCCTTGGTCCACCAGGCCTTGAAAGAGGTGGCGCGATCCTTGCCGGCAGGCAGGGAGGCGAAATAGACGCGGTCGAGGTTGGCTTCGAGGGCGTAGGAGGTGCATTCCCCCGTAGGGTATTCGGCGAGGAGGGCCTTCACGACGCCGGCGGGGTCGTTGGCGACCATGTTGGAGACCTCAGCCTTGCTGGTGTCGGCGTAGGCCTTGGCTACCACGCCGTTGGGATTGATGACCTCGATCTTGCCGAGGAAGAAGGCGGCATCCATGACGTGGGCCTTCTTGTTCTGTTCAGGGAAATCAACGGTCAGGCGCTTGGTGGCTTCGTCGTAGGCGCGGATGACGCCGATACCCCAGGCTTGGTGAAGGCAGAAGGCCGGCTGACCCGTGGCGACCAGGTCGATGGCGGCCTGCAGGGAGTTGATTTTACCACCTTGTGGGTTGTGGGCCTTGTTGCTCATTGCAAAAATGGGTTTTGGGGATAATAATTCTTACTTGCAAGCAGGAAGGCGGGGACGCTTTGGGGTCAACGCCTCGATGGCTCTCCCGACCTGCGTCACCTATGGCCTTTAAGCCCGAAAAACCCTCAATCCACGGCGAAACCCCCGAGACCCTAGGCGAGCGCCTGGTTGCGGATGGTCACCCTCGCTACCGGTCAGGGCAGATTTTCGAATGGCTCTACCCCCGCCGGGCCGAAACCACGGAGGCGATGACCAACCTTCCGGCCAACCTGCGGGCCTGGTTGGCGGCACATTACGATTTCGATTCGACCAGCTTGGTCCAGCGCAAGGCCTCTTCTGACGTCACTCAGAAGATCCTGCAGCGGCTTCGGGACGGCTCTCTCATCGAGACGGTCATCATCCGGGCGCCGATGGAGGGGGTGGGCCAGGAAAAGTCTCGCCGGACGATCTGCATCTCGACCCAGGTCGGTTGCGCCTATGGCTGCAAATTCTGCGCTTCCGGCCTCGACGGTTGGAAGCGAGATCTTTCGATCGGCGAGATCGTCTCCCAGCTCGTCCAAGTCTGTCGCATCGAGGACAAGGCTGACCCAGCCCGTGCCGCCGAAGGCCTCGCCTCTTTCGATAATATCGTCGTAATGGGCATGGGCGAGCCGCTCGCCAATTACGAAAATCTCCTCGCCGCGCTCCGCATCGTCAACGCTCCCTGGGGCTTCGGTTTCGGCGCCCGCCGCGTGACGATTTCCACTTCCGGCGTCGTTCCGAAGATTCTCAAGCTCGCCGAGGAGCCGCTGGGCTTCCGTCTGGCGATCAGTCTGCACGGCGCGACCAACGAGGTCCGCAATCAGATCATGCCGGTGAATAAGAAGTACCCGCTGGAGGAGCTCATCCCCGCGGCCAAGGCCTTCGCCCGCAAGCATGGCCGTATGCTGACCTTGGAGTTCATCCTCATCGAGGATATCAACGACTCGCTGGAGCAGGCTAAGAAGCTCGCCGTCATCGCCCGCGAGCTTCACGCGCACGTCAATCTTATCCCCTATAACAAAGTCGAAGGCCTCCCGTGGGTACGGCCGTCCCTGACTCGTCAGGACCGCTTCGTGAAGGAGCTGCGCGCGCTCGGCGTGACGGCGACACTGCGTCGCGAAAAGGGTCACGATATCGATGCTGCTTGCGGGCAATTACGACTGCAGACCGAGAAGGCCGAGGCCGGTGGGGCTTCGCCGCCGCCCGCGGCCGCCTAGGCCGTCAGCCCACGCACGAAAGCTTTGCGGTCCGGCGCCTTGAAGAAGGCGGTGCCGGCGACGAAAGTGTCCGCGCCCGCCTTGCGGCAGCGCAGGCCAGTCTCGACGTTGATGCCGCCATCGACCTCCAGACGGAACGTCGCGCCGCGCTTGACGCGTTCGTCCGCGATGAAGCGGATGCTATCAAGGACAGAGGGAATGAAGGATTGGCCGCCGAAGCCAGGGAAGACGGTCATGCAGAGCACGAGATCGACGTCGTCGAGGTAAGGCAGCACGCGTCGCGGATCGGCGTCTGGATTCATCGCGATACCGGCGGAAAGCCCAGCGTCCTTGATTGCGGCAATCGTCTTGGCGACGTCATGGTCGGCCTCGACATGTACGGTGAGGCGCTCGGCGCCGGCCTTAACGAACGCGGCAACGAAGCGGTCGGGCTGGGTGAGCATCAGGTGCACATCAAAGTGCAACTTGGTCAGCGGACGCAGGTCAGCGACGACCTGCGGTCCGAAGCTGATGTTGGGTACGAAGTGCCCGTCCATGATATCGATATGGAGCCAAGTCAGGCCGGCTTCTTCCACCGCGCGGACACCCTGCGCGAACGCGCCGTGGTCGGCGGCGAGCAGAGAGGGGGCGACGACGGGGGGATTCATGCTTACCAGGCGGTCGTCGCGGCTTCGCGGATCTGGGCGGCGATATCGCCAAACAAGGGCGCCCCGAGGCTGAGTTCCTCGGCGGCGGGATCGCCCGCGATCTGCAGCGTGGCGGTGGACCTGAAGGTGCGGTCTTTGAAGAGCGTGCGTTTGCCGCCGTCGACCGTCAGGGTGCAGCGTACTTCGAAGGTCACGCGATAGCTCGTGAAGGCATAGGCGTCACCGGTCTTGGTCGTGAAGCCGTCGCGCTGGTAGCGGGTGACTTCCGCGGCGAGCAGCGCGTCGCCGGGGCCAATCTTGATGCGCGGATCCGAGGCCAAGGCTTCGACAATCTTACCGTGCAGCACGGCGTGCGTGCCGGTGCGGGAGGTAGAGTTGCGGATCGGGGCGACCTCGATGTGGTGGAAGGCGGTCTTCGGTCCGCCGAGGCGGTAGGCGGAGCAGCCAGTGAGTAAGGCGACGAACAGGATGAGCAGTCGCTTCATCGGCGTTCGTTATCGGTCGCGGACTTCGGAGCTTCCTTCTTGAAGCCGAGCGCGTCGAGGTCTTCGCCGACAGCCTGCGGCTTGGTTTCGCTGACGACTCGTGGACGCGGGAAGGTCCCGAGCAGGCGGTCCGCGATGGTCTTGGGCGGATTAGGGTCTTTTAGGATGCTGGCGAGGAGTTCTTCTGCTTCCTTGGCCGCCGCGGACTCGGGGGCGATATTGCGGCAGGCGTTGGCCATCAGCTTGGCAGCTTCAGGATTGTTACGGTCGAAGAAGTAGAACTTGGCGAGTCCCAGGCGGGCCCGGGCGGCGCGGTCGCGGAGGATGGCAATCTGTTCGATGGCCTGCTTGGCGCGGGGGTCATTGGGGTACTGGTCGGCCAGTGTGCGCCAATGGTCGGCAGCTTCGATCGTCGTGGCCTGATCCCACGCCGGTCCGAGCGATTCCTTGGCGCGGAGCGTGGCGAGCATCTCGAGTGCTTCCGGGGCGAATTTTGAGGTCGAGTAGTCGCTGACGAGGCGTTCCAACGCTTCGTTCGTCTTTTCGGTCAGGCCGCGCTCCTGGCCCAGTCGCGCGGTACGAATCAGGCATTCGTCGGCGAGGGGGCCGTTCGGGGCGAGGCGGACCGCCTTTTGCCAAAGCACCATGGCGCCTTCTGGATCGCGGAACCAGGGGAACCAGCCGCCTAACTTGCGACGTTCTCCGTCGGCGAGACGGTTGGCGATTTCGAACTGCAGCTTCACGGCGTCGGCAAAACCGGCGAAGCTCGAATGGCGGGCGTAGAGGTCGTCGATGAGCTCGGTGGCGGTCTCGAATTCATGGCGCGCGGCATGCAGGCGAGCGCGTTCGAGGATGGAGACAGCTTCCGCTTCGGTGCCGACGTTAGCTTCGCCGATGGTGTCCCACGCGCCGATGGCGGAGCCGATGCTTCCGTCGGCCTCTTGCTGCGAGGCGCGGTTCATCGCGAGCAGCACGACGGCTAGGCGTGAGGGTGGAGTCACGTCGACTGCGGAGCCTGGCTTCACTTGCCAGGAGCCCTCGAAGCGTTCGTACTCCGCATGGGCGATGGGGCCGTGCAAGAGCGCGACGGCGAGGAGGGTTTTAGCGAGGTGGTTCATGCCAGCGGAGAAGGGTTGCGCCCCAGGTGAGACCGGCGCCGAAGGCGACGATGAGGACGAGGTCTTCATGCTTGATCTTGCCGTCTTTCCAGGCTTCTTCAAGCGCAAGAGGAATCGAGGCCGCGGACGTGTTGCCATAGCGCTCGAGGTTCGAGGGTAAGCGGTCCATGCCCACGTTGAGCTGGCTCGCGACGGCCTCCAGGATACGGCTGTTCGCTTGGTGCGGGATGAACCATGCGACCTGTTGCGACTTCACGTCACACTTGGCGAGGACGCGTTCGCAGGATTCCGCCATCACGCGCACGGCGTGGCGGAAGACTTCCTTGCCGTTCATCCTTAGGAAGTGCTTGCCGTCGCGTAAGGATTCCGCGGTCGCAGGGGCGGCGGAGCCGCCTCCAGCGCAATGCAGGAGTTCGGCGTTATTGCCGTCGGCACCGAGGATGTTACCGAGTAGGCCGACGTTCTTTTCGGGGGTGGTCTCGAGGAGGACGGCTCCGGCGCCGTCGCCGAAGAGTACGCAGGTCGTACGGTCCGACCAATCCACGACGCTGGAAAGTTTCTCTGAGCCGACGACGAGGGTGCGGCGATACGCGCCTGAGCGCATCATGTCCTTGGCGACCTGGAGGGCATAGACGAAGCCGGAGCAGGCGGCGGAGACGTCGAAGCAGGGGATGTCGCGGCGTAATCCGAGCTTGGCCTGGAGGAGGCAGGCGGTGGACGGGAAGGGTACGTCCGGCGTCATCGTCGCGACGATGAGTAGGTCGACGTCGGCGGGGGTCAGGCCGGCGCGTTCGAGGGCCTTGGCGGCGGCCTTAGCGCCCATGTCTGAAGGATTCTCGTCCGGTCCGGCGATACGGCGTTCCGCGATGCCCGAGCGCGTCTTGATCCACTCGTCGGAGGTGTCCACCATCGTGGACAGTTCGGCATTGGTGAGCTTGCGTTCCGGGGTGTGGACCCCGATGGTCCGAATGAAGACTGATAGCTCAGCGCTGCTCATCGATGCGTGAGAAAAGACCCCTTGGGCGGGGAAGGGAACACTAAAACCTCAGGC
>CAXNEN010000024.1:0-10992 GCA_964201505.1 Opitutales bacterium | reverse complement strand
GGGATGCGCTTCTGGGCGATGAGGTTGTCGAGGATGCGGGCGGTGTTCAGGTCCGGCTTGCCGAGTCCGGGGCCGTCGTGCGTGACGAGCAGGGGGGCGGCGGTGCCAGGGACGTATTGCGCCGGGACGTAGACGGTGATGGTGCGCTTGTAGTCGATGTTACGCGTCTTAACGATGAGGGTCTTTGGGTTGTTCGGATCCGGTACGCCGAACTCATCGCGGGCGATGCCGGGGTTGAAGCGCTGGGTGGTCTTGGAATCGATCTGAAACTGCTGGATCTTGCCCTGCGGCACGCCTTCAACGTTCTTGGTCTCCGGGGCGGCGACGTAGGTCGGGCCGACGAGGTAGTTGCCGTCGGCGAGAGAAGTCTTGTCGCCGAGCTTCACGAAGGCCGGCGCGCCCGGGGCGTCGAACGCGCGCGTCGGCGGTTGCGGGCGATCCTGTTTCTTGGGGGCCTGCTTGGCGGCCTTAGGAGCGTCAGCGGCGGTGAGTGCGGCCAGCGGGGCTAGCAGCAGGAGAGCGAGGAGGGAGCGCATGAGGGGGAGATGACAGATGACAGATGGCGGATGGCAGATGGAGGAAGTTACTTCGCCTTCTTCTTGGCGTTGTTCTTGCCGGCTTTGCCTTTCGGCTGTTCGGCAAGGGTGAGTTTGGCGAGGGTCACGTACTCGTCGGTCTGCTTCTGCCAGAGGTCGGCGAGTTCTTTGGCCTTCTCGGGCATCTTGGTCGCGAGATTGTTCTGTTCGGCGCGGTCCGTCTTCAGGTCGTAGAGGGCCCACGGGTCGTTCTTGGCGGCGACGAGCTTGTAGTCGCCGACGCGGATGGCTTTGTTCTCTTCGTGGAGCCACCAGAGGCTGGGGCGTTCGATGGTGACGTCGGACTTGAGTGCGGCGACGAGGCTCTTGCCTGGCGCGGCGGGGATGGCTTGGCCTTTCCAATCAGCGGGCTTGGTCACGCCGGCGAGCTCAAGGATGGTCGGGACGATGTCGACAACGTGGCCTGGCGTGTGGCGGAGTTCGCCGTGGGCGACGATGCCGGCGGGCCAGAAGGCGATGAGGGGAGTGCTGATGCCGCCTTCGTGCACCCAAGTCTTATGACGGCGGTGCGGGGTGTTGGCGGCGCTGGAGAAGCCGGGGCCGATGCTCAGGTAGGTCGCGGCGCTGCCCATGGCGGCTTGCTGGTCGTGGCCGCCGTCGCGGACCATGATCTCGGCGCTGGCGCCGTTATCGGAGGCGAAGAGGATGACGGTGTTCTCGTAGGCTCCCATGGCCTTGAGCTGGGCGATGATGCGACCGATCTCCGCATCCATGCGGTCAACCATCGCGGCGTGGATGGCCATCTTCGTGGCCTGGAAGCGGCGCTGCTCTTCGGTGAGCTCAGACCAGGGCAACGGGCGGTTCACTTCGCCGGCGCCGAGCTTCTTTATCGCTTCGGGGAAGCCGTAGGGCGGGCCGACTTCTCGTTCGAGGGCGGAGAGGGTCGTGTTCGTGATGCCGAGGCTCTTTTGTCGTTCGTAGCGGGCGGCACGGAGGGCTTCCCAGCCGGCGAGATACTTGTCGCGATACTTGGCGATGTCCTGCGGCAAGGCCTGCAGCGGGAAGTGCGGCGCGATGAACGGGATGTAATGGAAGAACGGCTGGTTCTTGTGATTCGATGCATGGTCCTTGAGGCAGTCGATGGCATGGTCGGCCGTCGCGATGGTGGCGTAGTAGCTTTGCTCATCGGCGGGCGGCTTCACCGCGACGTCGTCGATGAAGTTGCCCTTTGAACTGAAGTAGTTGCCGTGGTTACGCATGTCGAGCGAGCGATCGAAGCCGGCGGCGAGAACCGGGCCGTCGATGTGCCACTTGCCGCTATGGTAGCTGCGATAGCCGGCGGGCTTGAGGAAGTCCGGGAGCAGGCGGGCCCAGGATTGGCGGACGCCTTGGCCGCCGCCACCGATGCCGGGGAGGGAGTCGCGGTGGATCTGCTGGGCGTAGTAGCCGGATAGTAAGGCGCTACGGGAAGGCCAGCAGCGGGCGGTGTTGTAGAACTGCGTGAAGCGAACCCCGTTCTGCGCGAGCCCATCAAGATTGGGCGTGGCAATCTCGCTGCCGTAGCTGCCGAGGTCGGAGTAACCCAGGTCGTCGGCGAGGATGAGCACGACGTTGGGACGCTGGGGTGCGGCGAGGGCCGAGAGCGTGACAAAGAGCAGGGCAAATAAGGGGCGCATGGGGATGGGCAAGATACGGTCCCCCGGGGCGGGGGTGCAAAGACGGAAATGGGGTCAGACCCCATTAAGAGGGTCTGACCCCATTATGCGGGAAGGGGTCGGCTTTATTTCTTCTTGGGCGGGTTCTTGCCCTGGGCGCTGACGACCTTGGGCTTATCGATCTTCTTGGAACCGGAGGGGAGGGTGGCCTGGTCGAACGGCAGGACAGCGCCGTCTTCGAGGACCTTGAGCAGGACCTGCTTCACGTAAGTCTTATGCGGGTTGCCGGCGTGGAGCTGGATGGCGATGAGGCCTTCGAGGGCGCGGCCCTTCTCATCGTGGTCGATGAAGACCGACGTCGTCTGACCGTTGACCTTGTGCTCGAGGCGGTTGCCGCGGGCGATGACCGTGAACTCGTTATACTGGGAGATGTCCGCCTGTACGCGCGGGCGTTCGCCGACCTGCCAGCGCTGACCGGTTGGGTCCATGACCACGTCGACCCCGTTATAGCCGAAGATGCCGCGACCGCGTTCTTCGTAAGTCATCGCCGTATGGACGTCGGTCGGATGGACGTCGCACTGGTAGCCGAGAATCGTCCAGGGCGTGATCTCGGGGAGGCGACGGCTACGGTATTGCACGCCGGAGTTGTTGTCGCCGACGACTTTGACCGTCGCGCGGACCTCGAAGTCCTTCGCCTTACCGTTCCAGATCAGGAACGAATTCGTCTTCGGCTTGCCGACTTCGCTCGTGCCGACAATCACGCCGTCCTCGACTTTCCAGAGGCCGGGTTCGCCGTCCCAGCCGGCGAGGTCCATGCCGTTGAAGAGCGGCGTGAAGCCGTCTTGGGCGAAGACGGGCAGCGTGAGGGTGAGCAGGAGTAGGTTCAGTGTTTTCATGAGGGATGGGGTGACGGTGGAGGGCATAGATTATTTCCAGGTCTCTCGGACCACGCGCTCCCACTCATCGGCCATCAGCTGGTGGCCGCGGTAGGTCGGGTGGACGTTGTCCCAGACCCAGTAGTCGTCGGCGGTCTTGGTCGCAGCGTCATCAAAGAGTTTCTGGAGTCGGACAAGGGCCGCGCCATGTTTCTGGGCAAGCTTAGCTACGATGGCCTGCCGGGCGACGATACCCTCAGGCACCGTCTTTCCCCGGTGACGGACGAACGGCTCCATCAGCACGAGCTTGAGCTTCGGGTTCTGGGTTCGGGCTTCGGTCAGGATCTTGTCATAGGCGGCCTCATAGGCTTCCAGTGGGACGCCCTTACCGTTATCGTTCACGCCGATCATCACCGAAAGCAGGTCGGGCTTCAGCGCGAGCGTGTCCTTGGCCCAGCGCGTCTCAAGGTTGAGTACCGTGTTGCCGCTCACGCCGCGATTGAAGAAGTCGAGCTTACGCTCCGGGAAGGCCGCCCCATGACGCGCCGCGATGATGAACGCGTAGCCGTGGCCGAGGATGTGGTTGGGGTCGAGCGAGCGCCCGCGGTTGCCGTCGGTGATGGAGTCGCCTTGGAAGAGGACGCGACTCTCCGGGCTGAAGGCTGCAATTGGCTCTAGCGCTCGCGCCTCGACGACGAGGGCCAGGAGAAGGAGGGAAAGCAGTTTATTCATGGTAAAAGACGCGGGGGACTATCCCGTTAAGACACCAGGATGGGGGAAAGGTTGGAAAGTGTTTTCCAGCCTACCCCTATCCCGACCCCTGCTCCCACCCCTAAGGCCCTTAGAGCGCGAGGAAGACCAGCTCGCCCGCCTTGCTGTCCGGTACGATGAGCACGCCAGCTTTCTCGTCGAGGCAGTGGTCGGCGGCGGCTTTGAGGCCCTGGCCGAGCTCCTTGGGAGCGGAGCCATCGGCTTCGTAGCGGGTGACGCGGCCGGTGAAGACTTCGGAGACGTAGAAGCGGCCCTTGGAATCGTGGACGATGCCGTCGCCGGAGCGGTGGCCCCTGGCGATGGTCTTCCATTCACCCTTGTTATATTCGAGTACATCGCCGGTGAAGAATTCGGCGATACGGATGCGGCCGTCGGCTAGGACGTCGATGCCGTTCGGGTTGAGCATCTTGGCGGTCGGGGCGATGACTTCGGTGACCTTGCCTTCGAGCGTGACCTTGAAGACGCGGGCGATGACCGGGATGGCCTTATGTTCAGGGCTGTCGATGGCGAAGAGCTTACCGTCGGCACCGCGCATCTTCGTGACGGCTCCCATGTCGGTGATCAGTACGCTCTTCTTGTCCGGCGAGACGACGACGTCGTTCAGGAACGTGGGCGGCGTGGGGAAGGCGGCAGGGCCGGCGAGGAGGGTCTTCTTGCCCTTAGCGTCGATGGACCAGACCTTGTCGA
Source organism: Opitutales bacterium (assembly GCA_964201505.1). Lineage (GTDB taxonomy): Bacteria > Verrucomicrobiota > Verrucomicrobiia > Opitutales > UBA953 > UBA953. Next base: position 6,468 of record CAXNEN010000024.1, on the reverse strand, counting down.
AATCGGCAGTGATGAGCTGTTTGGCGACGAAGACGATGCCCTTCGGGTCATCGAGTCCTTCGGTGAGCACCGTCACCTTGTCTCCGTCGACCTTGACGATCTTGCCGTCGCCGTCGCCTGCTTTGCGCGAGGTGCCCATCAGGGTCACGAAATATTTTCCACCGAAACCCTTGGTCACGCTCTCGGGCGTGGCGCCCACGGCGAGGTTGCGCTGGGTGGGGACGGCCAAGGCCGGAGCGGCGGGGTCTTGGGTCTGGCAGCCGGTGAAAGCGAAGGCGGCGAGGAGGGCGAGAAGAGGGGTCTTCATAAGACCCTTATTTCCAAGCCGCCGCCGAGCAGAGTCAAGCGGTCAGCCCACGATCAGCCAAATCGCCGCGAAGGCGGTCAGCCAGGCTAGGATGGACTCGAAGGCGTCCTGCGGCATGCGTTTCAGGAGCTGCCAGCCGAGGACGATACCCGCGACGACGCCAGGGAGTAGGATGATATTGGTCATCAGTGACGGTCCGGTGACGAGTCCGAGGCTGCCGCTGAAGGGTAATTTGAAGACGTTGATGAAAAGGAAGAAACGGCAGAAGACTCCCAGGTGCTCTTTTTTCTCCAGCCGCTGGGCGAGCAGGTAGACCGTCATCACCGGGCCGGCGGCGTTGGCGAGCATGGTGGACATGCCAGCAATCCAGCCCATGCCCCAGGTGAAGGTGCGGTGGCGGGTGAGCGCGAGGAGCTGTTCGCGTCGATGGTGCAGCACAACATTGAAAGCCAGTAGGGCGAGGATGAGGACGCCGATGACGACGCGGGCTGAGTTGTTGTCGACCCTGTCGAGTAGGAGCCAGCCGGCGATGACGCCGATGATCGCCGCCGGGATCATCGGGACGATCTGCTTCCAGTTGCCGCCCTTGCGGTTGATGAGGTAGCCCATCAGGTCGGCCACGATGAGCATCGGCAGCACGATGCCGACCGAGGGCTTGGCGCCGAAGATCTTCGCCATGATCACGACGTTGAGTGTCGCCGTGCCCGCGAGACCTGACTTCGAGAGCCCGATGCACATCGCCCCGAAGAGCGCGAGCAGCAGGATCCAGCCGTCAGCCGGCAGCAAGGTCTGGCTATGAATCCAATCAATCATCCGCCGCAGTGAGTCGGAATCCGACTCAGCGGGCGAGCGTGTTCCGTAGAACTAAGCAGCTGACCCTGTGGGCTCTCCGGCGAAGGCAGATTACTTGACGGCTTTCTGCGTCGAGAGGTATTCGACCAAGTCCACTAAGTCTTGCTGCGTCAGTGCCTGATTGAGACCGCTGGGCATCATCGATGTCGTAAGCTTATTGCGGCGCTGAATGTCATCGGTGCTGAACTTCTGCAAGGCGCCACCGGGCAGGGCGAGGACGATTTCCTGGGCGGTTTCGCTGCGCACGATGCCCATGGCGGCATTGTTACCTCGAAGGGTGAGCTCCGTGGTCTCGAAGCCCATCGAGAGGCCGGCGTTGGGATTGATGATGGAGTCGAAGATGGCTTCCTTCGGCAGCTTGGCGCCGATGCCGCTTAACGCTGGGCCAAAGTCGGCGCCGAGATCACCGAGGCGGTGGCAGAGGATGCAGGAGCTTGCGGGACGTTCAAAAACGACTTTTCCTTGGGCGGCGTCGCCGCGCAGTTTGCTCAGCTCGGGAATCGAGGGCAGGCGGCTGCCGCCGAGGGTCCCCGGAGTCGGGAATTCCCGGCTGATGTCATTTTTAAGAGCGTTGTATTGGACCTGGGTCAGCGCCGAGGCGGCGACCCCGCGCAGTTCGGCGGGGAAGCGACCTTCCTTGGCGAGCGTCAGGAGCTGGCTGGCGCCGGCTTGGGTCTTGGCGAGTGCACGGATGGCCTCGCTCTTCCGTTCGGCCGTGGTGGCGTTGAGTACTTCGTCGCGCAGGATCTCCTTGGCCGTGGTTTGGCCAAGGTTGCCCAGCATTGCGATCAGCGTACTGGCTTCGCTCGGCTTCCCCTTGCTGAGGACGTCGCGGACTTTGGTGGCGGTAGCCTTTTCGCGGAGCAAGAGGTTGATTGCTTCAAGGGCTTCGGGGGCGGAGCCTAGGGCGAAGGCCGTCTGGAGGAGTTCATCGGCATGCGTGCCGACGCCCATGGCGCTGATTAGGTCGACAAAGGCGGGCTTACCCTGCGAGCGCGTGAGGGCTGCTTCGACGATGGCTTTGAACTCGGGAGTATTCCTGGCCGCCGTGCGCGTGAGCCTTTGGAGGGACTCCGTGAGGACCGTGAGCGATGGGTTGGCCTTGGCCAATTGGAGCAAGGCGGCATCGCGCTCTGGCGAATCAGGAAGGAAGTCGAAAGAACGCAGGTAGCGGAGCTGGCTGGGGTCGGCGAGAATCAACTGGACGAGGAGCGGGGCGGCCTTCGGGGTGCGGAGGCGCCAGACGATATCGCGGCCACCCTCGGTATTCCAATTGCCCTTCACTTCGCTCATCCAGGCATCAAAGCACTTATCATCGTTGCCGATGGCGCCGATACCGAGGGCTTCGAGGTTCCAGCGATCTACGCCGTCATGCAGGGCGGCGAGCTTGGCCCAGGTTTCGGTGCCTTGGGAGGAGTGGTAAAGTGAGATGGCCAGCTGACGGCGAACTTGCGGGTCGGCATGGGTGATGAGGCTGTTGACTAGGCCGGGCTCATTCGCGAGCGGCGAGGTTTCGAGCTGACGGCCAGCACCACGCATCGCGGCTAGGCGGAGGGCAGCGACGATGAGCTCAGGGTCCTTGTCGGTCAGCGCAGCGCGGAGGGCGGGGACGGCGGCGGTAGGATGACGGACCAAGATGGCCAGCGCACGGGCGCGCATGCGGTTGTCGCCTTTGGCGACAAGGGCCTGCAGGGCAGGGACGGCACTGTCGCCCAGTTTTGCTAGATGGGTGTAGGCGTTATACTGCGTGGCCTTGTTGGGGGACTGGAGGGCCTCTAAGGCGCTTTCCAGCGTGAGCTCACTGACCTTCGGGGTGACCACGGCGGCGCCCTTGCTGGCGACGCGGTAAATGCGGCCGCGAAGATATTTCGCGTCGTGGTCGGCCATGGCGTGGCCACCGACGCCCGCGTCGTACCAATCCGCGACAAACAGGGAGCCATCCGGGTGGACCGCTACGTCGGAAGGGCGGAACCAAGAATCCTTGGAGGTTAGGACGTTGGTGATACTTGCGCGGAAGCCAGCGCCGTCCTTGGTCAGCGGGTAGGCGCGCACGACACCGGGGCCGGCGTCGCAATGGATGATTTGATTCTGAAACTGAGCGCCGAGGCCCGTGCCTTCGTTGACGAGGATACCCGTGGGGGAGCCGGCGCCGGTGATGATGAGGTTAGGGACGACGCCGGGGTCATTTTGGCGCCAGTGGCGACGGGGAATTTCGGACTCAATATTGACCCGCTTAGTGTTCCAGCCAGCGCCGGTCATTTCATCGGTGTAGCCGTAGTTGCCGTGCTCCATCATGAAGTTGATGCGCACGCCGCGATTGCCGTCGTCGTCATTGTCACTCTGGAAGATGTTGCCGAGCGAATCCGAGGCCACTTCGTAGTTATTGCGGAAATTATTTCCGAGCACCTCGAAGTTGCTCAGTTTGCCGTCAGCGTAGTCGGCCCGGAAGGCCATCCCCTGTTGGTAGGGTTTGCGCTTCGCGTTGATAGTATTGCCGGCGAGGTCTTTGCCGTGCGTCGTGCGATCGCGGAGATAGGCGTCGAGGTTGTCGCCGTGCAGCGGCACTTCCACCATGCCGCCCAGGGGTTGGTTTAGTTCCGAGCTGGCATTGCCGAAATTGAAGTAAAGTTTCCCGTCGGTACCATGGACGAAGGCATGCGTCGCGTGGTCGTGCTGTTTGCCGCCCGTACCGCTCAGGAGAATATAGCGTTTGTGGGCCACGCCGTCGCCGACCGTGTCGCGGAGGAGGAAGACGTACGGGGAGGCGGACACGATGACGTCGTTGCCAAAGACGGCGATGCCGAGGGCGGCGTTGATGCTGGGGTCTTGGTAGAAGACCGTGGCCTTATCGGCGACGCCTTTACCGAGCGTGTCTTCGAGGACCATGATGCGGTCGCCTTCGGGTCGGATGGCGGGGTTGGCCCAGCGGCGATAATTAGCGGCTTCGGTCACCCAGACGCGCCCGCGCGCGTCGATGTCGATGTTGGTCGGATTCTGGACCATTGGTTCGGCGGCGAAGAGCGAAACCGTCAGGCCCTCGGCGACGGTCATCTTGGCGACCCCGGCCTGGGCTTTATCGAGCCCGTAGGTGTCGGGCACTTGTGCTCGGCCTTGGGTTTGGAGGACGAGGACAGCAGTGACTAGGGCAAGCAGGGGGCGGTGCATCCCCCTAGGACAAGGCCTGGGGCCTTTGGTTGCAAAACCTAAAGCAGACTGAAGGGCCCCCCTAGTTCAGGCTACCATCTGGGTCAGCTCGCCTGAGCTGTCGCCGTGGCGTTCGGCCTTCACGCCGACGCCGCGGAGCATGGCGAGCCAAGCATTGCAGAGCGGAGTATCCTTAGGGGCAACGATGTTGTGGCCGAGCTTTAGGCCAGCGGCGCGACCGGTCACAAGGGTGGGGCAATTGTCGAGGTTGTGCTCGGTACGGATGTTGCTGCCGTAGGCCATGGCGACGTGGTCGAAGAGGCAGCTGCCATCGGCTTCCTTAGTGGATTTCAATTTGTCGATGAAGCCGGCGAGGAGTTCGCTCTGGGCGAGGTCGCGACGCTGCGAAGCCTCGAGCTTTTCACCCATGGTGGAGTGGTAGTGGCTCATGTCATGTGGCGCGACTTTCACGCCGATGCTCGTCAGGAGCGTGCTGACCGGCTGACGGTAGGTCATGACGCGGGTGCTGTCGGTGCGCATCGCGGCGATCATGATATCGTACATGATCTTGATCTCTTCGCGTCCGGCGAGGCCGGGAGGCGGTTCGGGGAGGTCGGTCTTCGGCTGCGGCACGCCGAGCCACTGCTCATCCTTGCTCAAGCGAACTTCGATTTCGCGGATACCTTGGAAGTATTCGTCGAGTTTCTGAGTGTCGTTCTTGGAGAGGTTACGGCGCAGGTCGCGGGCGTTCTCGACGAACGTGTCGAGTACGCTGCGGCGCTGGGCAAGCATGGCCTTCTGTTCGGCGATGGGCGTGTTGTCCTTAGCGAAGAGCCGATGGTAGGCGGCGACGGGGCCGTTCTCGCCGGCGATGGGCTTGCCGGAGGCGTTCCAGGCCATGGAAAGACCTGGGCCGTGGCCGGAGGCCTCCCCGTTCTCGGCGCCATTCAGTTGTAGCGACGTGAAGCGGGTGGAGAGCCCGAGCTGCGCGGCGGCGACTTGGTCGGCCGAGATGCTATTATGGAAAGTCTGGCCGGCTTCCGCGAACCGGTTGGCGCCGGAGAGCCACATCGTGCTGCCCCAGTGGCCGTCGTTGGAATATTTATTCCAAAGGCCTTGGACGACGGAGAAGTCGGCCTTGTGGCGGGCGAGCGGGGTGAGGCCGGCCGGCAGGGTGTAATCCTTGCCGGGCTGCTTCACGTCGGGGAACCAGCTCTCGGTGGTGATGCCCCAACCGAAGCCGAGGAAGATGAGTCGCTTGGGCGGCGTGGGCGCGGGGGCCGCGGAGGCGAAGCGCTGGAAGCCCAGCGAGGCGAGGACTGGCAACGCCACAAGGGCCGAGCTGGAGCGGAGGAAATGCCTGCGGGTATGAGGAAGGCTCATGATGGGGTAATTTTATTTGGTATGAAATTCGCGGCTCGCGACGAGCGTGTGGATGAACTGGCGCACGGCGTAGTCCTTGTCTGCGCCTTCGCTCACCATCGTGTCGAGGAGGGGCTTGTCACGGAAGCCGACGGGCCGTCCGAGGGCGTATTCGATGAGCGCTTCGCTGTAGCTACGGGCGAAGGCGTCGGGCTTGGCGGCGATGATGTCGCGCAGACCGAAGTAGTCCTTGAAGGCGGGGCCCTTATAGAGCGCGGCGGCCGATTCGATCGTCCAGGTCTTCAGGGTTTTCTTGTCGGGTTTACCGGCGGCATCGAGCGCCATGATGCTATCCGTGGTGCGCCACTGGCCGGCGGCGTCGAAGTTCTCGAGGCCGAAGCCGATGGGGTCGATCTTGCGGTGGCAATTGGCGCACTGCGGGTCCTCTTGGTGGGCGCGGAGGCGTTCCTTGGTCTCGAGGGCCTGGCCGGCGAGGCGGGTGAGCGCCGGGATGTTGGCCGGAGCGGGTGGCGGTGCGTCGTGCAGGAGCTTGCGGAGCACCCAGGCGCCACGTTCAACCGGGCTGGTGCGTTCGCCGTTACCGCCCATGAAGTGGATGGCGGCCATACCGAGGAGTCCACCGCGAGGTGAACCTTCCGGCAGCTTGATTTTCTCGTAGTCGTCGCCCTTCACGCCCTCGATACCATAGTAGCGAGCGAGGATGCGGTTGATGACCACGTAGTCGGACTTGAGGAGGTCGCGCAGGCTGGCGTTGGTGCGCATCACGTGGGCGATGGTCTCGT
>CAXNEN010000023.1:0-11117 GCA_964201505.1 Opitutales bacterium | reverse complement strand
GGGCGGTCACCTCGCGGTGACCGCCCTTCCGTTGGTACGACCGAAGTCGCTTAAGCGATGACCTTATCGACCACCTTACCGAAGTTGTCGGTGAGGCGGAAGTCGCGGCCGTTGTAGCGGAACGTGAGCTTGGTGTGATCGAAGCCGAGGAGGCGAAGGATTGTGGCGTGCAGGTCATGCACGTCGACGCCGTCAGCAGCGACCTGGGAGCCGATTTCGTCGGTCTCGCCGTAGTGCATACCACCCTTGACGCCGCCGCCGGCCATCCAGCAACAGAAAGCCTTGGAATGGTGGTCGCGACCAGAAGCCTGGTTGACGCGGCCCGCGGTGGTCGGGGTGCGGCCGAATTCTCCGCCCCAGATGATGAGCGTCTGGTCGAGGAGACCGCGCTGCTTGAGGTCAGCGATAAGGGCGGCGGCCGGACCGTCGATAGCCTGAGCGCGCTGGGCGATCGAGGTGAAGAGGTTGGTGTGGTGGTCCCAGCCTCCGGCATCGACTTGGACGAAACGGACACCCTTCTCGACGAGGCGGCGGGCGCAGAGGAGCTTGGCGCCGAGGTCGGTCTTACCGTACATCTCGCGGGTCTTTTCAGACTCCTTGGAGATGTCGAAAGCATCGGTGGCGGCAGTCTGCATGCGGAAGGCGAGCTCGAAGGATTCGATACGGGCCTCGAGCTGTTCGTCCTTCTGGACGGTCTGCATGTGGCGCTCGTTCAACTTGTGGACGAGGTCGAGCTGCTTGCGCTGCGCGTCCATCGTGGTGAACTCGCTCTGGAGGTTCGCGATGATCTTGTTCGCAGGGGCACCCGGGCGGAAGGAGGTGTTGGCACCCTGGTAGAGGGACGGCAGGAACGCCGAGGCGCGGCCTTCGGAGCTGCCACCGAGGGAGACGAAGCCCGGGAGATCTTGGCTCTCAGTACCCAGTCCGTAGAGAACCCAGGAACCGAGGGAAGGCTTCGATAGGATGGCCGAGCCGGTGTGCATCAGCTTGGCGGCCGGACCGTGAGCCGGGAGATCCTGGTGCATCGAGCGGATGACGCACATTTCGTCGGCGACGCCCTGAAGCTGCGGGAAGATTTCGCTGATTTCGAGGCCGGACTTACCGGACTTCTTGAACTCGAAGGGCGTCGGGAAGAGTACTCCGCTATTTCCTGCGACCGACATCTCAGCGAGTTCCTTCATCTTCGGCTTCGGATCGAAAGTGTCGAGGTGGGAGGGAGCACCACCGGCGAAGATATGGATGACGTGCTTCGCCTTGGCGGCGAGCGGAGCCTTGCGAGGCTTGAGGTTGGCCATCACTTCGGCGTGCGCGTCGGTGATGATGCCGTCGGCAGCCATGGCACCGAAAGCGAGGGCACCCATACCGAGACCGGTCTGGCGCAGGAACTCGCGGCGGGAGTTGGCGGTGGGGAGGTAATTTCCGCAGTTGGAATTTTTCATGGAGGTAGTTGGGTAAGGTTAAATTTGGGGGGTTATTTTCAGGATACAATCAAGTTCGGATGAGGTATTTAATTTAGATATACGAACTCATTAGAACAGACCATGGACTGGGCCAACATGACCCAGGGGCTGGCCGGCTCCTTCCGGGAGACTTTTTCGGTGTTATTCACGATTTTCCCCCCTTGAACCGAGGTTTCGAGCTTTAGCTCCGCCGGTACGGCCGGACCCGCCTTGGTGCCGGCAACGGCGGCCGCGGCGGCCTTCTGGCGAGCGAGTTTATCGGCCCGCGCCTTAGTGGCCTTGTCGAGCTTGGCCGGGCTGGCGGCGGCCGGCTCGTCGATGTAGCCAGCGATTCGGGCGACGAACTCGCGGGCGACCTGACGTTCCTGCACGGTAGGCGAGCGCTGGTACATAATGCGGTAGAGTTGCGTAATCCGCTCATCGTCGGAAGTACTCTTCATGATTTCTGGTCGCGCGTTGACGTTACGGGCGACTTCGACGGCCAAGGGATTGTTCATGAAGAACAGCGCCTGCTGCGGCACGATCGTCGAGCCCCGGGTGGAGTTCGCCATGTTGGGATCAGCAAAGTCGAACTGTGACTGGAACTCGCTCAGCTTATCGCGATCGATGAAGCCATAGATGGTGCGACGGTAACTGTACGGCTCGTCGGTGATGTTCACCGCGCGTCCGCCGAGCGAACGATCCAGTTTGCCGGAGAGCAGTAGCATCGAGTCGCGGATGGACTCGAAGTCGAGTCGACGCAGGTTGGCGTGCCAGAGGAACTTGTTGGCGCCGTCGATCTTCGTCGGGTCGACGGAAGACTTCTGGGCCAGCAAGGGATTGGTATTCGGATTGGCCGACTGGCGGTAGGTGGCTGAGAGCAGGATGCGCTTGTGCATCTTCTTCACCGACCAGCCGCCGTCGACGAACACGGTGGCCATCCAATCGAGGAGCTCCGGGTGGCTAGGGGCTTCAGACATGTTACCGAAATCATCGGGCGACGAGACGATACCCGTGCCGAAATGGTGCATCCAGAGGCGGTTAACCAGCACGCGGGCGGTCAGCGGGTTGGTGCGGCTGGCGATGGCCAGCGCAAGTTCGCGACGGCCGCTGCCTTCGTAGAACGGCAGGCGGTCGGGTCCAGCAAGCACCTCCAGGAACTGGCGGGGGGCGACTGGACCGCGCTTGTTGCGGTCGCCGCGGATGTAGACGTAGCTGTCGCGCGGTTTCTCGACGTCGGTGACCACCATCGCCGTACCGGGGCCACCGGGGTGCGTGATGTCGAGGTGGTTGATTTCGGCGAACTTGAAGTACTTTGTGGGCTTGTTGTTATTGACGAAGGTCGCGCTCAGCGGAACCTGCCAGGTCTCGCAAAAATCCCGGCTCTCGGTCGCGCGCTCGAGGAGCACCACGGAGGTGAGGTCATCGACGTTGGGAAGCGGCCAAGGGAAAGCCGCGAGCTGGGCGACGGCGGGGTCGTCCTTGTCGCCCTTGCGACCCGGTTGGCTGCGCAACTGGACGTGCGCAACAATCCGGTCGTGGTGCTTCTTGAAGAGCGCCTGGTAGGCGAGCGCCACATCGTCGATGGACTTCGGTTTGAGGCCGCGGAGGGCTTCGGCGACGAGCGGATTCACGGGCACCTTCTTGTCCGCCAAGGCGGCCTCGATGAGCGCGGGGGCCTGTTTCTCGAAGTCGGCGGGGCTGACCTTCTTGAGGCGGATCAGCGGACCCGTGATCGGGTGGTCCGACCGTTTCATGGAATCGGAGAAGGAATTGCCGAGGTCGCGGCTTTCACCGAGGTCGTACTTCTTAAGGATATCAAACCCGGCGGTGCTGCGGAAGCCCCCCGCCATGGCAGCGAGGGCACGCGGTGCGAACTCGCGGTGGAAACCGGCCTGCATGGTCGTCAGGTGCTTATAATAACCGGCGGCCGTGGCTCTGATCAGTTCGGCAAGCTTCTTCTCGTAGTCGGCGCGGTAGGCATTCGTCGGTGCATTCTTACCGAGGAGGAGCGGGACGCGGATGACGGGATTCTGCTGCGGCTCGATGACCGAGGAGAAGATACCGTGCAGGGAATAATAGTCGGCGGCCGGAATCGGGTCGAACTTGTGGTCGTGGCAGCGCGCGCAGGAGACCGTCAGCCCAAGGAAACCCTTCGTGGTGGCGTCGATGCGCTCGTCGATGGTATCATCGTTGTTCTGGAAGCGCTTGCCAACGGTGATGAAGCCGAGGGCGGCGAGGCGCGCGTCGTCCTTCGCTAGGTCCGGCAGACGGTCGGCGGCGAGCTGCTCGATGATGAATTGGTCGTAAGGCTTATCGGTATTGAAGGCGTCGATGACGTAGTCGCGGTAGGTCCAGGAGGCCTCAAAGGTCTCGATGGAGCCGTTACGCCTCAGGCCCTTGGTGTCGGAATAGCGGGCCGTATCAAGCCAGTGGCGGGCCCAGCGCTCGCCGTAGTGTGGCGAGGCGAGCAAGCGGTCAACGGTGCGTTCGACGACGACGGCGACGGCGCGGGCCGGCTGGCCGCTACGTGCAGCGAGCCCGTCGCGGGAAAGCGCGAGGTCGTAATCACGCGAGAACGCATCCACTTCGACGCTCGTGGGCGGCAGGCCGGTGAGGTCATAGGAAAGGCGACGAAGCAAGGCTTCGCCGTCGGCGGAGGGGCTCGGCTTCAAGCCCTTCGCGTCGAGCTTCGCCATAACGAAAGCATCGACCTCGTTCTGGCACCAGGCCGGGTTGCTGAGCTTGGTCGGCACCGGATAATCACGTACGGGCTGGAAGGCCCAGTGGCTGCGAGCCTTGTCGGAAAGACCGGTCAACTTGGCGCCACCGGCGCCGACGGGAGCGGGCGCACCCATCTTGACCCACTGCTCCAGCATCGCGATTTGCGCAGCGGTGAGTTTGGCACCCGCCTTGCGGGGCGGCATCGAAATTTCCGGGTCAGTCTGATGAACCGCGACGAGCAAGAGCGACTTCTTGAGATCACCCGGCACGACGGCCGGGCCCAGGTCGCCACCCGCAAGCATGCCGACGCGGGAGTCCATGATGAGACCGCCCTTGGAGACGCCCTTCTCCTTGGAGTGACATTCGTAACAACGCTCAGAGAGGATCGGGCGAATGTTCTTCTCGAAGAACTCGAGCCCGGCGGGGTCCATCTTCTCCTCGGCCGGTGCGTCGGCGGACCAAAGCACGCCGGTCGAGGCCCAGGCGAGGGCAACGGAGAATAGGCTGAGGATGGTCTGGTTTCGCTTCATCGGATTAAAATAGAATGGGTAAGGAAAGTTGTCGAAACAACTGGGGCATCCCTCTGGGTAATAATTCTTGTGCGGGACTGGGGGACGGCAACCATTAGATATATAGGGCTTCATCTCATTTAACCCCGCCAAGCGGCGATCGGCCTGACTTTGTGAAATTATCCGCTTCGCGGGACAAACCTCGCCCCGAAGAGTGGTTAATCGTTTGTAAAATTGAGTCCCCTGGACCGGTTCCCCGCCCGCGCAGCCCGCCTCATTCCTAGTTTCGGCGAAGGACTATTAAACAAGAAAGCCGGCCAATGGCCGGCTTTCGAAGCAAAGCAGAGGAGCTATCCTCAGTTCACGTAAATGAACTCGTTGGAAAGCAGCAAGGCCTGCGCCAGGAGCTCCATCGGGGTCAACGGGGTACGAGAGGTCATCTCACCGACATTGCGCATGATGCCTTCGGCGCCACCGGTAGTCACCGCTGTCATCATACTTTCTTCGCCATCCGGAGCCATCACGGCGGCCCCCTTGCTCGAAGGAGCGGCGGTGCGGGCAACGGGAGCCAAGACCTTCGCACCAGGGCGGGCCCCGGTTGTGCCCGCCTTGGAGGCGGGACGGAGATTGGCCGTCGCGGCCATCATCTTCTGCTTGGCCAGGAATTCCTGGGCGAAGCGGACTTCATTAGAAGACGGACGGCGCTGGAACATGCAGCGGAACATCGCGACGATGCGCTGATCCTCGGACATCGCATTGAGGACGTCCTTGCGCGAGGCGACGGCCCGGGCCACCTCGACCGGGAGTGCATTGTTCATGAAGAACAACGCCTGCTGGGGCACGATCGTGGAGTTGCGCTTCGAATTCGCCATATCGGGGTCGCCGTAGTCGAACTGCGAAAGCGTGTCGCTGAGGCGCCGGCGGTCGACGTAGCCATAAAGGCTGCGACGATAGCTGAACGGCTCGTCGGTAATATTAGCCGGCTGACCGCCGACCAACGGATTCATCTTGCCGGTGAGCAGAATCATCGAGTCGCGGATGGACTCGAAATCCAGGCGGCGAAGATTGCCGCGCCAGAGCAGGCGATTGCTCGCATCGACCTTAAGCGGATCCACGGCACCCTTCTTGACGACGAGGGGATTGGCGGTCGGGTCGGAGTCCTGACGATAAGCGTTGCTCATCACGATCATGCGGTGGAGGCGCTTCATCGCCCAGCCATTCTCCACAAGCTCAGCCGAGAGATAATCGAGCAACTCGGGGTGCGAGGGCTTCTCGGACATGTTACCGAGGTCGTCCGCCGAGGCGACGAAGCCTTCCACGAAGTGCTTCATCCAGGTACGGTTGACGGTCACGCGGGCGGTGATGGGGTTGTCCTTCGAGATAATCGACTGGGCGAACTCGTATCGTCCGCTACCATCGACGAAGGGACGGCGCTCTCCCTTGGTGAGGATTTCGAGGAACTGGCGCGGGACGATCTCGCCCTTAAGGTTCCTATCGCCGCGCTTGAAGACATAACTGTCCTTCGGGGCTTCCGAGTCCTGGACGACCATTGCTTCACCTGGCGCACCCGGGTGCGAAAGGCGGAGCTCATTGATCTGGGCGTGACGGAAGTAGGCGATTGGACGATTATTGCCGATGCCGCCGTAGATCGGACGGTTCTGCCAATCGGCGCAGAACTTACGCGTGCTGAAGAGCGAGATCATGTCCTCGTTGTTGACGATCTCGTCATAGGACGGCACCGCCCAAGGATAACCGGTGAGCTGGGCGATCGCCGGAGAGGTGTTCTTCCATTCCTCACCCGACTTAGCGAGCAACGCAAGGTGAGCGAGGATCGCCGCCTTATTTTCGTTGTATACCTTCTGGTAGGCCATCGCAACGTCTTCAAGGGTCTTGGGCTTCAACGAGCGCAGGGCGGCGGCGATGATCGGATTGACCGGGCGGTCAGGGTCGCTGAGCGACTCCGCAATAGCGGCCGGAGCACGCTCGGCGAAGTAGACGAGCGGCACCTGGGCGGCGGCATGGAAGGGTCCGGTGATGGGCGAATCTTTCTGGACGCGCATCGCGGCGAAGTCCGTCATCTCGTCGAGGGAGATCTTGTACTTATCGGAATACTCCCCGGCTTCGGCGGAACCGCCGCGCACCGTGGTCAACATCAGTCGGCCACCCATCTCGCGTTCGTAGAGTGCACGGGTCTCGCGCATGTAGCGGAAGAAGCCGGCGACTTGCTCGTCCTGCAGTTGGTTGAAGCGCTTCTCGAAGTCCTTACGGACGGCAGCGGTCTTAGGCGTGGCGGCAATCGTGGGGTGATGGAGGGGCTCGATGGTCGAAGCGAAGATGCCGTGGAGGGAGTAATAGTCCTTAATCGGAATCGGGTCGAACTTATGGTCGTGGCAACGGGCACAGGCGACGGTCAGCCCAAGGAAAGCCTTCGTGGTCGTGTCGATGCGCTCATCGATGGTGTCATTGACGTCCTCAAAGCGCTTCCCGACGGTCAGGAAACCGAGGGCGGCGAGACGGGGATCATCCGGCGAGATGCCCGGGATGCGGTCGGCGGCGAGCTGCTCGACGATGAACTTGTCGTAAGGCTTGTCGTCGTTGATCGCGTTGATCACGTAATCGCGATAGGTCCAGGCATACGCGAAGCGATAATCCTGGAAGAGCGTGTCACCCATGTCGACCTGCAGGCCGCGGGTATCGGAATAGCGGGCGGTATCGAGCCAGTGGCGGGCCCAGCGTTCGCCGAAGTGAGGCGAAGCCAGCAATTCGTCGACGCGCTTGGCGTAGACCGCTTCGACACCAACGGCCGGCTTGCCAGCGCGCAAGGCCATCGTGTCGGCAAGTTGCGCAGCCTGGATGGCCTTTTCAAAGGAGTCCACCTGTTCGGAGGTGGGAGGAAGGCCGATCAGGTCATAGGAGACGCGGCGGAGAAAGGATTCAGGGCCAGCCGCAGGATTAGGCTGGAGGCCCTTCTCCTCGAGTTTAGCGAGGACGAAGGCATCGATGGGAGTCTTGACCCACGCCTTGTTCTTCACCTCGGGCACAGCAGCCTTCTTGACCGGCAGGAAGGCCCAATGTTCGCGAGCCTTACCGGTGAGTCCGGTAATCTTAGCGGCGCCGCCAGAAGGCATGGGCGCACCCATCTTAACCCACTCCTCGAGGAGGGCGATCTTATCATCGGGTAACTTGCCGCCCGTCTTCTTCGGCGGCATGGAGAATTCTGGATCGTTATAACGAACGGCCTTGATGAGCAGGGATTTCTCGAGGTTGCCCGGGACAACCGAAGGGCCTTCGTCGCCGCCCTTGTAGGCGCCGTCCATGGAATCGAGGATGAGGCCACCTTTGGAGGAATTCTTTTCTGCCGAGTGGCACTCGTAGCAGCGATCGATGAGAATCGGGCGCACGTTCTTCTCGAAGAACTCGAGGCCTTCCTTGGTAGCAGGCGTCGCCTCGGCGGAGGGAGCGACGGCGAGGGCAGCGAGGGCAGCGAACGCGAGGGTGGTATGACGGAGCGACAGCATGAGCTTGTTCGATTGAGGGGGTAAGGTGTAGGGAACGACCCAGTAGAGGGGTCGAACTTGATTAAAAGTTAGCCCCGCCCCACTAGAAATCAAGCGTACTTCCCCATTGGGATTGTAAAGGAAAGACCCCACCTCGAGGATGCCAGGGCCGGCCGATGCGCATCCTGATCGCCAACGACAAATTCAAGGGCTCCTTGCCGGCGGAAAAGGTCGGTTTTTATATTAAAAATAGCCTAATCACGGTGTTTCCGGGGGCTGAATTCGACCTTTGCCCCATCGCCGACGGGGGCGAAGGGACCGCGCTGGCGATGACCACTGCCCTCGGTGGAGACTGGGTCAGCACCCCCACCCAGGACGCCCAAGGAAGGCCGATTTCAGCGCACTTCGGATGGGTGCCGGGCACGCATACGGCGGTCATGGAAATGAGCACGGCCAGCGGCCTTGCTTTAGTTCAAAAAATTGAACTTAACCCACTGGTTGCAAGTACCTTAGGTACTGGAATCCTAATAAAAAAAGCTCTAGAAATGGGCGCCATCCGCATCCTCATCGGCATCGGCGGCAGCGCCACTAATGACGGGGGGCTGGGGGTCGCCCTTGCCTTAGGATATACCTTCAAGAAAGGGGGCCAGCCCTTCAACCCTACCCTCGCCACCCTCCTGGAAGCCGATGCGATCGAAAAACCGGCTTCCCTCCCCTCTTTCGAGCTGATTGTCGCCTGCGACGTCGACAACCCCCTCCTCGGCCCACGCGGCGCCACGCGTGTCTACGGCCCGCAGAAAGGCGTTCGCGATTTCGCCTGGTTCGAAGATCGGCTCGAACATCTGGCCGAACTCGTACAACGCGACCTCGGCGTCGACCCGCGTGATGTTCCGGGCGCCGGCGCCGCCGGTGGACTCGGTTTCGGACTCATGGCGTTCCTAGGCGGGAAGCTTGTCAGCGGTTTCGACATGGTCTCATCGCACCTCGGCCTCGAAGCCCGCGTCGCCGCTGCCGACCTCATCATCACTGGCGAAGGCCGCCTCGACGAACAAAGCCTGCAGGGCAAAGGTCCCGTCGGCGTCGCCCGCCTCGCCCGTAAACTCGGCAAGCCAGTCGTTGGCGTCGCCGGCTCAATCGACGATTCAACCGCCCTGCGCGCGCAGTTCGACGTTCTCATCGCCATCAAGCCCGCCACGATGCCGCTCGACGAGGCCATGCGGCGCACGGGCGAGCTCATCGAGGCCGCCGTGCGCGCCCACGCCACTCCGCTACGCGGGCTCAGCTAAAAATCGGGATCGGCACACCTTTGCCGTCCTCGGTCGCGTAGAACGGACGGCCTTCGATATCGAAAGCGGTCTTCGGGCTGATGCCCATCGCGCGAAAAATCGTCGCATGCATGTCGGAGATCGAGACCGGGTCCTTGATGGCGACGAGCGGGCGCTCGTCGGCGGTCGCGCCGTAGACGTGACCTTTCTTCACGCCGCCGCCGAACATGACGACGCTCGTCCCACCGGTGAAATGGCGGTGCAGGCCGTAATGGTCAGGGCTCGTCATGATGCCGGATTTATTGAAGGCCTGGTCCTTGGCCTTCGAGCCTGGCCGACCCTCGATCATCGCGTCGCGACTAAATTCACTGGCAATAATCACTAAGGTGCGGTCGAGCAGTCCGCGCTGCTCGAGGTCACGGATCAAGCGCGCGATCGGACGGTCGATCTCGGCATGCATCTTCGCGACGGTCTCATGGCCCTTGCCATGCGTATCCCACTGGAAGAACGGCACGTACTCCGTGGTGACCTCGACGAAGCGGGCGCCATTCTCGACGAGGCGACGGGCGAGCAGACAGCCACGGCCGAAGCGGCCGGTGTCATAATCCTTCTGCACCTCGGGCGTCTCGAGCGAGAGGTCGAACGCGATACGCTCCTTGGCGCTGAGCAGGCGGTAGGCGTTATCCATCGAGCGCAACATCGACTCATGCTGGTGGTCGCTGAGTAGGTCGCGGCTGGGCGTTGCGTCGACGAGCCGGCGGAACTCGCGGTCGCGGTTAATGAAACGACCGGCATCCATACCCTTGGGCGGACGCACGGCGGCGGCGGCTTCCTCCGGGAACGGCAGGTTCATCGGACCATATTCGCCGCCGAAGAAACCAGCGGTGGTGAAGGACTTCAGCTCCTCGCTTTCGCCGACGCCTTCGAGGCGCTGGCCGATGTTGATAAAGGCCGGCATCACCGGATTGCGCGGACCGAGCACGCGGGCCATCCAGGCGCCGATATGCGGGCAGGCGACGGTCTGCGGCGGCACGTAACCGGTGTGCCAATGGAATTGGTGGCGCGAGTGCAGGATGCTGCCGAGGTCGGGCTGCACCGCCGAACGGATCAGCGTCGCGCGGTCCATGACCTGTGCGATGTTCTCGAGTCCTTGGCAGATGCGGACGCCATCCACCGAGGTCGGGATCGCCGGGAAAGTGCTGAGCACACGGTCATAGGAGAGGCCTTTCTCGTAGGGCGCGTAGCGCTTCGGGTCGAACGTCTCAGGGGCGGCCATGCCCCCGGCGAGCCAGATGAGGATGCAGGAATCTGCCGTAGCGGCGGGCTGGACGATCTTCTCGCTCTCGGCAAGGAGACGCGGCGCGCTCATCGATAGCGTCGCGGCGCCGGCGGCGGCGAGCATGCGCAGGAATTCGCGACGGGCGAGCGGCTCGGACAAGGAAGGGTCAAGCTGTGGAGAGTGCATAGCAATCAGCGGATAGTCTGGAATTCGGGGAGCATGCACACGGCCCACAGAAGGTCGGCGATGCCTTGCTCGGAAAGGTCCGCGCCGACCATGCCGGCGGCGACCTTGAGCTCGGCCGCGGAGGGCGCGCGGCTCAGTGCGGACACGTAAAGCCAGCGGACGAGTTCTTCCGGCGACGACCAACGCCGACCCTTCAGTTTGGCGGCGCCAGCGGCGAG
>CAXNEN010000022.1:0-11586 GCA_964201505.1 Opitutales bacterium | reverse complement strand
GGGCCTGGTTGAGGAGGGCGTCGCGGCGGAGTTCGGCGAGGCGCTGGCGGTCCTTGACCAGCTTTTCGGGCTGGGTCTGGCTGGCCTGGGCGGCCTGCATGATCGCGGCACCGAGCTCTTCGCGGGACACCTCAAGCTTGAGCTCTTCGGCGATGCGGGAGAGGACGAACTGGGCGCGAACGCGGAGGGCGGCGGCCTTCTTGGCTTCGGCGAGGATGTCGTCGCGCTGGGTCTCGAGCTCTTCGGGCTTCGTGCCGCTTCGCAGGCGCATTTCGGCGTACTGGTAGAAGAGGCCTTGGGCGACGGAGAGGATGGCGGATTCCGGGAGGGGGAAGTCTTGGCCGGCGAGGAGGGCATCGACGGCTTTCTCGCGGCGGGCGGTCTCGGCGGCCTGCTTCTTCGAGCCTTCGATGCCCTTGCTGATCTGCGCCCGGAGTTCGGCTTCATCCTTCACGCCAACGGCCTTGCAGAAGGCTTCGTCGATCTGCGGGAGCTCTTTGCGGCGGACTTCGCTAGCCGTGATGGCGTAGCTGACCTTCTGGCCGCGGAGGGCTTCGCGCTCATGCGTGGCGGGGAAGACGTATTCAGCCTGGGCGGTGGCGCCAGCCTTGAGGCCAATCACGGCCTGGGCGATGGCGGGGACGGCAACGGCGGCGCCATCGGCACCGGCTTCTTCCCAAGTGGATTCGGCGCTGCCATAGGACTTGGCCTCAGCGTCGAGCTCGCTGACCGGCTTACCATCGATAGTGCCGACGTAGCCAATGCGGACGTAGTCGCCCTTGGCGGCGGCTTCCTCGGTCTTCTCGTAGCGGGCGCGCTGTTCGAGGATCTTCTTCAGATGCTCATCGATGTCGGCATCGGTAACGGTGATGGTCTCGACGGGGACCTTGACGGCCTTCCAGTCGGGAGTCTTGAACTCGGGCACGACGTCGACTTCGTAACGGAAGATCGCATCGGGTCCGGCATCGGCCTCGCGCTGGACGTCGGCGACGGTGTAGACCGTGAAGGACTTTTCCTGCTGGATGCGTTCGTAGCCCTGAGAAAGGAGGCGCTGGCTGACCTCGTCGGCAATCTGTTTACCGTACTTCAGGCGCACGACGGCTTCAGGGGCCTTGCCTGGGCGGAAGCCGGGAAGGGCGGCCTCGCGAGAGAAGCCCTTGAGGACTTCCTTCTCGGCGGCGGCGACGGCTGCGGCGGGGACCGTCACGGTGACGGAGCGGCGGGTCGGGTTAGTTTCTTGGATTTTGATGTCCATGGTTGGTATAAAAGGGAGGGAGGCCCCGGGGCTGCGGACGCAGCGGGGGGAAAGGCCGAGCAAATAGAACTACCCCCCACGGTCAACAGCGGAAGGCAGGCCTTTTCAGGCCTTTTCGGCTAACCTTTTGCGCAGAAGGGGCAGGACGCACCGGGGGACGAAGGCCGCGGCCTGCGAGAGCTTATGGCGGGCGATGTCCTTCACGAAACTGGAGGAGGTCACGAACTGGTCCTGGCTGGGCATCAGGATGACCGTTTCGATCTCAGGAGCCATCAGGCGATTGGCGTGGGCCAGGTCGAATTCGAACTCAAAATCGCTGAATTTACGGAGGCCGCGGATGATGGCCGCCGCCTTGTGCTTATGGGCGAATTCGACCGTCAGGCCATCGAGTTCGAGTACCTTGACGTTACGGATGCCCTTGCAGGCCTGGCGGGCCATACTGAGGCGCTCCTCGACGTTGAACCACGGGTTCTTGCTGTCGCTGGCGGCCACGGCGACGATGACCTTGTCGAAGAGGCGCGAAGCACGACGGAGGACGTCCAGGTGCCCCAGCGTGATGGGGTCGAAGGTGCCGGGGTAGACGGCGATGCGTTGGAGGCGGGACATCGTTTTCCTGTTGCGGCGTACTCTCGGGCGGGAACATCCTTTCGGCAAGCCCACATGCGTTTTCTTAGGCATCTCCCCAACCTCCTGACGGCTGCCCGCCTGCCGGCGATCTTCCTCATCACCCTCTGGACCTATTGGGCCGGTCCCTGGGCCAGTGCCGCCTTGGCCCTTTTCATCCTGGCTGCCCTGACCGACATCTTTGACGGCTGGATAGCCCGCAAACTGAACGCCGTGACCGACTTCGGCCGCCTCATGGACGCTTTGGTCGACAAGATCTTCATCCTTGGCCTGCTCGTCGGCCTCGCCGCGATCGACTGCCTGCCTGTCATCCGCGTGAACGACGCCGGTGTGCACATTAACCCTGACGCCGCGACGGTGCTCTACACGTCCTTCGGCGTGATGCTCATCCTTATTCGCGAATTCCTGATCACCGGCCTACGCCTCGTCGCCGCCGCTTCGGGTCAGGTGCTCGAGGCCGAAGGCCTCGGCAAGCTCAAGACGTTCCTGCAGATTCTCGCGATCGGCCACCTCATCGGCCTGCGCGCTTATGAGACGCACTGGAATCTTTCCGCTGAATGGCATCAGCACTGGGAGGTCATCATCATGTCGCTCTTCTGGCTGTCGGTGCTGATCACCGTGATCTCTGGTGCGAGCTACCTCATCCGGCATCGTCGTCACCTGCCGGGCCTGGCTTCATGATCGTCCAGATCGCGACGCTCGGTCCGCTCGGCCGCCTCAAGGCGCCGGGCACTTGGGGTTCTGCGGCCGGCTTGCTGTGGTGGGCGCTGGTGGTGCGCTTCGCGCACGCCAAAGGCGGCCCGCACGAATTCATCTTCGATGCACTCGTCGTCGTGATGGCGATCCTGCTGTGCGGCGTCGCCGCGGCCTTCATCGGGAAGAAGGATCCCTCTGAGATCATCCTCGATGAGTTCGCCGCGATGCCGCTGGTCTTCCTCTTCAATCCTTACGTCTATGGCGGTAAATCGTCGCTGCTCTTCATCCTCCTCGGCTTCCTGCTGTTCCGACTTTTCGATATCACGAAGCCGTTCGGTATCAAGGCGCTCGAGAAGCTGCCCGGAGGCTTTGGCATCGTGCTCGATGACGTGATGGCCGCGGTCTACGCAAACCTCACCTTGCACGGCATCGCCTTGCTCTGGGCGACCCTCTGATGTCGCTGCGCTGTGCTCCAGCTGACACCGCGGTCGTCCGGGTGACGGGCGAGGACGCCGCAGCATTCCTGCAAGGGCAGTGTTCGGCGGATCTGCGTGGCGTAGCGCTGGCCGATGCCCTTTGGCTCAATCGCAAGGGCAGGGTGCTCGCGCATACGATGATCGCGAAGGAAGCCGATGGCTCGCACCTTCTGCTCTGTCCGCATCTCGCTGCCGAGGCGCTCATCGCCATCGTGACCGCGAATGTGATCGCTGACGACGTTGTCGCGACCGACGAGTCCGCCCTTTGGCAGAAGTGGATCGTCTGGGGCACTGAGCCGTCGTTTGCCGGTGAGAAGGCCTTCCCGACGAAGCGTTACGGCGTCGCCGCTTGGGATGTACTCGCGCCAATCGGCGGCGCCGCCCCCGGTGAGCTGGTGTCGCTCGCCGAACTCGATGCGCAACGTGTCGCCGCTGGTGTGCCGGCCGTGTCCGCTGATTGTGGCACCAATGAATTTCCGCAGGAGTGTGGGCTCGATGCCTGGGTCAGTTATACCAAGGGCTGCTACCTCGGCCAAGAGGTTATGGCCCGCATCCAGTCCATGGGGTCCTTGCGCCGCATCCTTCGCCGTGTGTCGGGACCGGTAGCGGTCGGTCAGGAGCTGAAGTCGTCGGAAGGGAAGGTCCTTGGTACCGTGCGTTCCGCGGCTGGTCAGGTCGGACTGGCCTTGGTGTCGGTCGACCTCTTCGAAGGGTCGGTCCTCGGCGAGGTGCGCCTCGGTGCGCCGGCGCAGATAGCCGCGCGCTGACCTGTTTCCGTTTGCGGGCGGGGGTGCCGTCCCGTATAGTGACATCGATGGCTTCTCCTTTCCATTACCAGGATCCTTTCCCGCTGGGCCCCGATACCACGAAGTATCGCCTGCTCACCAAGGAGCACGTCTCTGTCGCCGAGTTCGAAGGCAAGCCCGTCCTCAAGGTAGCCCCGGAAGCACTCACGCTGCTCGCCAACCAGGCACTGCATGACATTAATTTTTATCTCCGGACCGAACACCTCGAACAGGTAGCCGCGATCCTCGCCGATAAGGAAGCCAGTGACAACGATCGCGCCGTCGCGCTCGCGATGCTCCGCAATGCCGAGGTCGCCGCGAAGGGCGTGCTGCCGTTCTGCCAAGACACTGGCACCGCCGCCATCACCGCCAAGAAGGACCAGCAGGTCTGGACCGGAAGCGACGATGCCGAAGCGCTCTCGCTCGGCGTCTATCAGGCCTACGCGCAGAACAACCTACGCTACTCGCAGCTCGCCCCGCTCGATCTCTACACCGAGAAGAACACCGGCACAAACCTGCCCGCGCAAATCGACATCGCCGCCGTGAGCGGCTCGAAGTTTGAGTTCCTCTTCGTCGCGAAGGGCGGAGGCTCCGCCAATAAGTGTTACCTCTACCAGGAGACCAAGGCCGTCCTGAACCCGAAGTCCCTCGTCGCGTTCCTCACCGAGAAGATGCAGTCGCTCGGCACCGCGGCGTGCCCGCCGTATCACCTCGCGTTCGTCATCGGCGGCACCTCCGCCGAGGCGACCATGAAGGCCGTCAAGCTGACCTCGACGCATTACTACGACGCGCTCCCGACGTCCGGTAACGAACATGGCCGCGCTTTCCGCGACACCGCGCTCGAGGCTGAGCTCCTCCAGGTCGCGCATCAGCTCGGCATCGGCGCACAGTTCGGCGGCAAGTGGTTCGCCCTCGACGTCCGCGTCGTCCGCCTACCGCGTCACGGTGCCTCGTGTCCGATCGGCCTCGCCGTCTCTTGTTCCGCGGACCGTAACGCCAAGGCCAAGATCGATAAGGATGGCATCTGGATCGAGCAGCTTGAGGAGAATCCCGGGCGCTTCATTCCCGCCGATGCGCGTAAGCATGCCGACGCCACCCAGGTCGTGAAGATCGACCTCAACCGTCCCATGGCGGACATTCGCGCCGAGTTGTCGAAGTGCCCCGTTACCACGCGCCTCGCGCTTACTGGTACGCTTGTCGTTGCCCGCGACATCGCGCACGCCAAGATTCGTGAACGTCTCGAGAAGGGCGAAGGCCTCCCGCAGTACATCAAGGACCACCCTGTCTACTACGCTGGACCCGCCAAGACGCCCGTCGGCATGGCTTCCGGTTCTTTCGGACCGACCACCGCCGGCCGCATGGACAGCTACGTCGAACTCTTCCAGAAGCATGGCGGTTCGCTCGTCATGATCGCCAAGGGCAACCGCGGCGAGGCCGTCACTAAAGCCTGCCAAGCGCACGGCGGTTTCTATCTCGGCTCCATCGGTGGCCCTGCCGCGATTCTTGCGCAGGAGAATATCCGCAAGGTCGAGGTCATTGATTACCCCGAGCTCGGC
This sequence comes from Opitutales bacterium, assembly GCA_964201505.1. GTDB lineage: Bacteria > Verrucomicrobiota > Verrucomicrobiia > Opitutales > UBA953 > UBA953. The sequence continues at coordinate 6,194 of CAXNEN010000022.1, read as the reverse complement.
ATGGAAGCTGTGTGGAAGATCGAAGTTGTCGACTTCCCGGCGTTCATCCTCGTCGACGACAAGGGCCACGACTTCTTTCGCGAATTACCCGGCGGCTGCGGTATCTGCGGCCCCTGAGCGATACTCACCGTCACGAAAAAGGGCGCCCAATCGGGCGCCATTTTTCGTGAACGAAAGCTTTCAGCCTTACTTATCCCACTCCAGCGCGCCGCGCTTGAACTCGTAGGCGAGGCCGAGGACGAGGACGCCGAGGAAGACGGCGGTGGCAGCCGTGATGGCGATGCCAGCGGCAAGGAACTCGCGGTAGACCAGAGCCCAAGGCACCAGGAAGACGACTTCGATGTCGAAGAGGATGAAGAGCATCGCCGTCACGTAGAACTTCACGGCGAAGCGAGGGTGGGGTTTTCCTTCCGACGGCAGACCGCACTCATAGGCCTTGTCCTTGATGTAGTTGCCCTTGGCGCGCTGGCCGAAGACGTGGCTGACGATGAGGATGATCGCGGGGATCGAGAGACCTAGGACGATCTGCACGAGGGCGGGCAGGTAGGTGCTGAGGGACTGGGATTCGGCGGCGGCCATCGGTAGCGGATACGAAAAAGCCCTCGCCTTGGGAGGCAAGGGCTTTTGCAAGCACGGGCTCTTTTGCCTTATTTTACCAGGGGGACGGCGAGGCTGGGAATGGCCGCCGGGCTAGCCGCCGGCTGGTTTTGCTTCGTGAAAGCGGCCGCGGAAGTGGGGACCTGCTCCATAATCCAAGAGGGGACGGTGAACTCCGCCTTGGCTGCGTACCCGTTCGCCTTGTGCTTAGGGTCGGAGTGCTTCGCGCGGATGAAGGTCTTGGGTGTCTCGCCCGCCGCTTTGCCTGCGACTTGGCCGAAGGTGAGTGTCAGCGCGTTGCCGTCGAAGAAGCCGAGCGTGACCTGGAAGCTTTTGGCGAAGGCTCCTGCGGCATCCTTGTCATCTTTGGCGACTGCCTCGCCGACGCGCAGGGTAGCGAGTGAAGCCGCGAGACTCTCGATGCCTTCTGCGCCAGCGCCGGCGAACGGCTTTCCTTTAGCGGGGCGGCCAAATTCTTTCTTCCCGTCGGCCCAGCCGAACGCGAGCGTTTTGACCTCCTCGGCCTTCGCGGCGCAAAGCGTCAGGTCGACCCATGAGGCGGGATCGCCGTCGAGGTCGCCAGTGAAGTCCGTGCGGATCGCATGGGGTTGACCTTGGTAGCGGGCGCTGCTGCCTAGGCCATCATCGGTCTGCTTCCCGAACTCGATCGTGACGGACTTGCCTGGGGCGTTCAGCGTGACCGCGGAGTCGGCGAGGCCGAGTTTCTCGAGGCGCTTGGGGCTGGCGGTCAGCTGCCCGTGGTTACTGGCTTTCTGGAGCGAACGCACCAGCGGCGTGAGGCGGGCCTCGGTGTCGACCGGTAGGCCGAACTTCTCCTTAACCGTCCAGCTGCCGCCGGCATCTTTCGTGATGGTCGCCGATTTGCCGTTGGCCTTCACGACGAAGGATTGCAGGGACTCCAGTAGGGCCGCCTCGACGAGCGGTTGCTTGGTCGGAGCGGGCTTGGCTTCCTCGCGGCCTAGCCGCAAGGCGGCGAGGGCGAGGAGTCCGAGGACGAGGGTGGCAATGAGCAGGGTTTTGTTGCGCATGGCGGATTACGAGAGTTTGCGGCGGCGGGCCAGAGTGTAGAGGAGACCGAAGAGCAGGGCGAGGACCGGGCCGGCGAGCAGGTTAAGGACCTGCAGGCGACGGCCGAGCGAGTTGACGTCTTCGCTGAGCCCGCGGCGGATGACGCGGCGTTCTTCCGAGAGCTTGTCGGCTTCGACCTGGAACTTCTCGATCTCGCGCTGCATCTCGGGCGTGATGACGATACCCTTGGCGGTGATGCCGCCGGACTGGCGGGAGAGCGCCGTGATCTTGGCGTTGGCCTCCTCGAGACGGCGTTCAATCTCGTCGAGCTTCGCTTGGTAGCGAACCTGCGCGACGCGTTCGAGCTCCTGCACCTTCTTGAAAGGACGGAGCGAGGTGCCCTTCGAGCGAAGCGATACGAGTTCGTCACTGCCGCCGAGCGTTTCCAAAGCGCTGACGACGAAAGTGAGATTGTCGTTCACTGGCTCCATGGCCGCCTGGCCGCCCACTTGCCTTTGGCGGACTGTGAAGGGGTCCATCATGAAGTCTGAATCAGCGACCACGAGGAGGCGTGCTGGCTTCAGGCTAGCCGCGAGGTGTGGGCCGGGGAGGGGCTTGGCGGCCGGCTTCGGGGGTTCGCCCGGTCGGGCTGGTTCCGGGGCGGCGGGCGGCGGTGCGCCCTTGGGGAAGGCCGTGACGAATTCGCCAGAGACCGAGGCGGCGAGCACGCGCGAGCGTCCGTCTGGCTTGAAGGCGAGAGCCACTTTCTCGAAGGGGCCGGCGTTGGCGGCGAGCACGCTGATGGCGCCGACGCTGGGTCCGTTGAGGGTGATGAGCGGTTCGAGCTTCAGGCGCTTTTCGGCGCCCGAGATCAGGCTGATCGCGCCGGCTTCCATGAATGCGAGTTCGCGCAGGTCGCTCGTGAGCGGGGAATCCTTGGCGAAGCTGGCTGGGCCGACCGCGAAGGCCGGCTGGTATTGGACGGGCTCGGCGCGCGAGCCGCGAATCGAAACGGAGCTGGCGGCGTCGCCGACGACGGCATCAAGTGCGACGTCGACCCCCCAGGCGCGGAGCATGGCCGGATCGCTCGCAGCCGTCATCGCCATCGGCGCCATCATGAAGGGCATGTTACCTTGCGAGAACTTCTGGATGCGGGAGAGCGGGTCGACGGCCGCGAAGACCGGGCCGCCGGCCAGCAGGAACTGGTCGACCGCGTAAGCCAGCTGCTCATCGATATGATGGGCGTGGACGAGCGCGACGACGGCGACGCCTTTCGGTAGTTCGTTCGCCGTGGTGTTAACCGTGATCACGTCGTAGGTCAGGCCCAGCTCCGCGAGGAGGAAGTCGGCGGGCGTGGCCTGCTGTTCGCCCCCCTGCGGGCCCTGGTTGGTGATCGGCAGCGAACTGATGAGGGCGAGCTTCGGGCGTTCGAGGCGCGAGGCCGAGGTGATCAGCTTCGACAAATCGAATTCCAGGAAGCGTTCGCGGGAGGGGTCGAGCATCGGCAGGGCCTTGACGGTGTCCGCCTGCTGGGCCGTGAGGCCAAGATAGGCGCTACCTTGCGCGGCGCGCATCGCGGCGAGATTATGGCGCTGTGCGCGCTGTTCTTCCTTGGTGTCGGGGCGGGGATCAGTGACGACCAGTCGGACCTTACCGCCGGAGGCGGCGGCGTATTCGCGCAGCAATGTCTCGACGCGACGGGAGTAGCTTTCGAGGTAAGGGCGCAGTTTCACGTCCGAGCGGCTGACGAAGAGCTCGAGGGTGACCGGCTCATCGAGTTGGGCGACGATACGCTTCGAGCCGGGCGAGAGCGTGAAGGTGTGGTCCGCAGTGAGGTCGGCGCGGGCGCCAACGGCGCCAAAGATCAAGTTGACGAAGAAGGCGGCCGCGAGGACGGCGAAGGAGGCGAGGAGGGCTTGGGAGCGATTCATGGCTTTGGTTTCCGGTTAGCGGCGTTCGACGATGATGGTGCTCAGTCCGAGGCCGGCGAAGGCCACGGAGAGGAAGTAGGCGGCGGGTCGGGCGTCGACGAGACCCAGCGTGAAGGGTTCCAGGTTTCGCCAGAGGCCGAGGCGACGGAATTCATCGACGCTTCCGGAGCCGAGTACGCCCGCGAGGAGTTCGTCAAACACGCCGTAGCCAACGAGGACGAGGAGGAAGCAGGCAAGGAAGCCCGTGACGAAGGCGATGACTTGGCTCCGGGTCAGGGCGGAGGCAATCGCGGCGATGCCAAGGCAGGCGCCAGCGCAGAGGAGTGAGCCGACGTAGCCGGAGACAATGACGCCCCAGTCGGGGTCGCCGAGCCAGCCGACCGTGAGCGCGACGGGTACTGTCATGAGGAGGGCGCAGGCGAGGAACAGCCAGGCGGCGAGGAACTTGCCGAGCGCGGCCTGCCAGACCGTAATTGGCCAGGTGAGCAGCAGCTCGATCGTGCCTTGGCGGCGTTCTTCCGCCCAGAGGCGGGCACCCGCGGCGGGGGCGAGGAACGCCCAGAGCCAAGGATGGTAGAGGAAGAAACGATCGAGGCTGGCGACGCCGGACTCGTAGAGACCGCCGACGAAGAACGCGAGGGACACCGCGAAGGCGTTGAACACCGCGAGGAAGACGTAGGCCAGCGGGGTGCGGAAGTAGCCAGCGAACTCACGGCGGACCATGGCCGTGAAGGGCTTAAGTCCGGGCGAGGTGGATTTTTCAGAAGAGGACATAACGTTGAGAGATTAGGCGGTGAGCTGGCGGAAGACGGCGTTGAGGTCGGCGCCGCGAGCGAGGAACTTATCGCGGGATTCGTCGCAACGGACTTCGCCCTTCGCGATCACGATGACGCGGGTGCAGAGCTCGCCCACTTCCTCGAGGATGTGAGTGGAGACGATGACGGCCTTGCGCGCGGCCATCTCCTTGAGGATGCGGCGGACCTCGAACTTCTGGTTCGGGTCCAGGCCATCGGTTGGTTCGTCGAGGATGAGGACCTCGGGATCATGGATGACGGCCTGGGCGAAACCCACGCGCATACGGTAGCCCTTGGAAAGCGTGTCGATCGTCTGGGCCGCGACTTCGCCGAGGCGGCAGAGCTCGAGCGTCTGGCGGACGCTTTCGGCTGGATCGGCTAGACCGCGGAGGTCGGCAGCAAAGCGGAGGAATTCCCGGACGGTCATTTCGCCATAGGCGGGGGCGCCTTCGGGCGAGTAGCCCAGATGCTGCTTGGCTTGGACGGCCTGCTCGACGACATCGAAGTCCGCAATCACCGCGGCGCCTTCGTCGGCGCGGAGGTGACCCGTGAGCATCTTCATCGTGGTGGACTTCCCGGCGCCGTTGGGCCCGAGGAATCCCACGACCTCGCCGCGGTCGACGGCGAAGGAGACGGCGTGTACGGCGCGGATGGCGCCGAAGGATTTGGACAGGTTCTTGGCTTCAATGAGGGGCATGGCGGAAAAGTTAGCGGGTCTGCGGGGTGCCCATGACGGCGAGGCGGATGTCCGCCTGTTGGAGGCGCTCCGTAATGCGGATGATGAGCTGCTGGTTGAACTCCAACTGCTTTACCGGAGCGGCGGGGTGATACCAGTACATCAGGCGGATATTGACGGCCCAGTCAGAAAACTCGGTCACATGGACGAGCGGCGGATAGCTGGGCTGGGAGCCTTCGTGGTTGACCAGCAGGGCTTGGACGATCGCGACGGCCTCACGGACTTTCTCGGCCGGCGTATTGGCCTCGAGGTGGACGAGGTCCTGGGCACGAATGAAGTCGCGACGCGTGATGTTGACGATGGCGCGTGTAGCGAGGTCGCCGTTCGGGATGGCGAGCCTCTGGCCATCGAGCATGATGATGGTCGTGGAGCGCAGGCCGAGCGACTCCACCTTGCCCTCATGGGTGCCGATGTTGATGGTGTCGCCGAGGGTGAAGGGCTGGTCGACGATGAGCATGACCGCACCGAAGACGTTCTTAATCGTGTCTTGCGAGGCGAAGGCCAGGCCGACGACGGCGCCGGCCAGCAGGCCAAGGATTGCTTCCGAGGACTTCGGATCGATGATGGAGATAGCCTTGAAGGCGCCGACGAGGATGACCGTGATGCGGACGACCGTGGAGAACATCGGGACGAGGATATCGTCCAACTTGTTCTCGGATTGGTCGGCGACCTTCTGGGCCCAGGCGATCGGGATGGCGACGAGGTAGAAGACCGAGGCGGTGTGCGCTAAGGAACAGAGGAAGGTCCCGCTCGTGACGGCGAAATTCAGCCAGCCAATATACGCGAGGGCGTCCTTCATATCCTTGATAAGGAAAAGAAGGGTATAGGCTGGGAGGATGTAGGGGAGTGACTTACCTAGGGCGGCGACGGTGGCTTCGGCGATCGGGCTGCTCCCGAACTTCGTCGAAACCCAGCGCATGAGTTTGTCGGCAACCCAGCCGATGAGATAGGCGACCGCGATGAAGCCGATGGCGTGGATGATGATCTTGCTCCAGTCGTCAGGGGCCTTGGCGATGACATTGCTGAGGTCGCCGATGATGAAGTGGTCCACGGGTAAGGCGGCCGGGGCAGGGGTGGCGACAGGGGCAGATTGGGCGAGCAGCATGG
>CAXNEN010000021.1:0-11765 GCA_964201505.1 Opitutales bacterium | reverse complement strand
CGAGGCGGAAGACGAAGATATGGTGCTCGCCAGCCAGCTGCAGAATCGAGGGCAGGTTGTATTCGCCGCGGGTGTGGGATGGCTTGGTCTCGGTGTCGAAACCCAGGACGCGGTCTCGGGCGAGTGAGGCGATGGCCTTGGTGGCGTCCCTTTCAGACTCAATCAGTTCGATTGGTCCGTTCCACTCTCCGACAGGAAGGGACTCGATAAAATCTTTTTCGATGCGGATACCGCCTTGTCCGCGTCCGCCTTGGCTGTTGGCTTGGGCTTCAACGCCCTGTTCGGCGGGTTCTGGCTGGTTTTCGGACTCTTCCACGAAGGGAAGGCAAAGCAGCCACCGCTCATTGGCAACCAGAGACTAGGAAGGGTGGGAAAAAAGCGTTGACCGTGACCGTGCCGTCACCTTTGTTTAACTTCCCATTTAACGGGGCCTTAGCTCAGCTGGTAGAGCGCTTGCATGGCATGCAAGAGGTCGTCGGTTCAAGCCCGATAGGCTCCACCATTCAAACCCGGCCGTCTTCCTTCGGGAAGGCGGCCGGACTCTTGGGCTCGCTAGGCTGCCCTTAGCGGATGACCAAGGTCAGGATCGCCCGACAGTCGGTCTGCAGGCGTGCTTCCACGGCGAGCGTATCCCGGGTGACCTTGCCGATTGATTCGGCGCCGTTCTCCAAGGCTTTCTTGAGCACGAGCAACTCTGACTTGGAGGCCTTGGCTTCCGGCTTCTCGGCCAGGTCGCCGGCAATCTGGGAGTATTTCTCGAAGATCTTCTTGATGGCTTCGCGATCAGTGGTCGTCCGTCGGAGCATCATCCAGACGGGCTTACCTTTGGTCCCGCCTTCGGCCAGCATGCGCAGGTAGCCGATTGTGTTGAAGGGGCGAGCCTCGGCCGCGAAGTCAGCTCGGGCGGCGGCTTCGGCTGCCGCATTCTCGGCGGAGCGGGACTTGGTCTTGGCGGCCGCGGCCTTGGCCTTGGGCGACAGCGCCTTGGTGGACTTCTCCTTTGGCTCTTCGGCGACTGGCTCGGCTTTGGCGACCGGCTCGTTCTTGCCCGCGATCTTACTGGCTCGCTTCAGGTCATCGTAGCCGGCCCAGAACTGTGTCTCTTCGAGTTGGAATTCGTTACAGACTGCGTCGATTCGGTTTTGCCCGAGATTGATGCCCTTGAGCCCGTCCTGTAGAGAAATGGTGAGGCTGGCGACGAACGACTTGGTGTCCGTAAGCACGGCTTCCTGGGCGAAGGGGTCCGCTTCGGCTTCTTTCTTGGTCATCTTCTTCTCGGATCTCGTTTCGGCCAGTAACTGTTCGCGTTCGGCCCAGACCTTTGGGTTGTTCTTCTTGACCCAGTCGAGGTCGAGGTCCTCCCACTTATAGTTCAGAACCGCGTCCGTATCCAACCGTTTCACCATGATGGTGGCCTCGTCCTGGGTGATGTACTCGAAGGCGATGGTGGTGGCGTTGCCGGCACGGCGTAGCTGCACCGTCTCGGCGAAGACCGGCAGGGCGGTCAGGGCGAGGGCTGTAATGAGGTAGCGACGAATGGAATGCACGGTCGGGAGCGTGGTGGCCGAGGGGTGGGTCGGCAAATAAAGAACACCTTCGGGGGCTGGCCCTTACTTACCCTTGGCCTCGAACTTCGGGAGGAGGTAGTTCGCGCAGGAGTCAAGGGAGGCTAGTTGCACATAGTCGGCTTCCGGAACTTCAATGCCGTGCTTCTTGCGGAGTTCCATGACGATATCCAAGAAGTCCATGGAATCCAAGGAGAGCTGGTCGCGAAGCCGGACCTCCGGCTTGACGGTGGTCAGGTCCTCGTCCGGCGCGATGTCGGCGATGATGTCGAGAACCACCTGTTTGATGTCGTCCTTAGTCATATTTTCAGGGTCTGTTTCAAACGCCAAAACCCGCTCAGGCAACCCCATATTTCTTAACAATGAGGGCGGAATTGATGCCCAGCATGCCGAAAGAGTTATTCAGGATGGTATCTACCCGGGCGACCTTGATCGGCTGGTTGATCACGAGGCCCGGCATGGCGCACTCGGGGTCCAATTCATCGATATTGATGGTCGGGTGCACCCAATTATCCTCAAAAGAGGGTAGATTGCCTGCTAATTCAAGGGCGCCGGCCGCCCCCATGCAGTGACCGATGAAGCTCTTGGTATTGTTAATCTTGGTGTCCGGGCAGTCAGTGAAGACGTTCCGGAGGGCGGTGCATTCCTGGATGTCTCCCAGGGCCGTCGCGGTGGCATGGGTGGAGACGATGTGGATGTCCTGCGGCTTCATGCCAGCACGCTTGAGGGCCATGTGGACACACTCGGTCTGGCGCTCAGGGTTGGGCAGGACGGCGTCCGTGGCGTCGGAGTTGATGCACCAACCGGCGATCTCGGCGATGATGCGGGCGCCGCGGGCAAGGGCGTCATCGAGACGTTCGAGGACGTAGATGGCGCCGCCTTCGGAGATGACGATGCCGTTGCGGTTCTTGTCGAAGGGGCGGGAAGCCTTGGTCGGGTCCTCGTGGGCCCCGAGCGCTCCCTGGTTCTTGAAGCCGGCGAAGATACCGAAGGTATGGATCGATTCGGAGACGCCGCCGGCGAAGGCGATGTCGACCTCGCCGAGTTGCAACATCTGGGCGGCCTGAATGAGCCCGGCGTTACCCGCGGCACAGGCGGCCCCGATGGTGTAATGCGGGCCGGTGATGCCCATGTTCATCGTGACCTCGCCGGCCGGGTTGTTCGCCACGGTGCGGGGGTTGTGATGGTGGGTCCAGTATTTGGTGTCGTTGCCGAACTGGGAGATATTGTGAATCTCGTTCTCGGTCTCGACGTTGCCGTGCTCGGTGATGCCGAGGTAGACGCCGACGCGGGACTTATCGACTTTATCCCAGTCGAGGCCGGAGTCGCCGAGTGCTTCGCGGGCACAGAAGATGGAAATCGACCCGACACGGGTACCAATGCGGAGTTCCTTCCGCTTCTGCCACTTGTTGGTATCGAAGTCGCACACACCGGCGGGGTGCTTGCCCATGTGCCGGACGTCGATCACGGCGATGCGGGCCTTGCCGGCGAGTAGGTTGGCCCGGAACTCGCCCAGTGAGTTGCCATTGGGGGCGGTGAGGCCGAGGCCGGTGATGACAATGCGGGGCTTGGAGGACATCTGACGTCCTCCCATCAAGTGTCCGCTGGGCATGAAGTCAAACCCCGCCCCCCGCTTGCCCTTGCCAATTGGCCTCGTTGCCCTTCTCTGAAGGGTAGATGTCCCAGCCGATTAAGTGTTCGCTCTGCGAGGAGGCCGCCACGGTCCACCTCTCCCAGGTCGTCCACAGTAAGGTCACGAAAGTGCATCTCTGCGAAGCGTGCGCCCAGAAGGGCGGGGCGACCGACCCAGCCGTCTTCCAGCTGGCCGACGCCCTAATCTCGGCATCCCCAGCTCCGACCCTCACCTGTCCGAAGTGCGGATTCACGGACATCGACTTCCGCAAGCGCGGCCGCCTGGGCTGTCCTTCCTGTTGGGAGACATTCGGTGACGTCCTCGGTGGCCTCCTCCTTAAGGTGCAGCACGAGGCGGCGCATGTCGGCCGGGCGCCCACCGGCACCCTGCCTTCAGGCCAACTCCGCCGCCGCCTCGACGACGCCCGTCGGGAGATGGAGAAGGCCATCACCAGCGAGAACTACGAAGCCGCCGCGCGCCTGCGCGATGAGATCGCCGAACTCGAGCAACAGCTCTCGATCCTCTGACCATGTCCTCCGTCGAAGACATCCTTGCCGCCGAAAACGAACTGACGCACCTCCTCGGCGCGCAGCAGGCGGTTGTGCTCAGCACGCGTATCCGCCTCGCCCGTAATCTCGACGGCATGCCTTTCCCTGGGTGGGCCAAGTTACCGCAGCGTAAGGAGATCTCCGACCGCTGCGTCGAGGCGCTCGACGCCCTGCCGAAGTTCCGCCGCGGCCACGTGCTGCGCATGGGTGAACTCGGCGACCGCGACCGCGCCGTGCTGGTTGAGCGCCACCTCGTCTCAAAGGAGCTCGCCGCTGGCAAGAGCGGCGCCGCCGTCATCAGCCGCGATCAGACCTGCTCTGTGATGGTCAATGAAGAGGATCATCTGCGGATTCAGGTCGTGAAGGCTGGCTGGCATCTCCGGGGCACCTGGCACATCGCTGAGCAGCTGGACGACGCCCTGGGCGGCTCGCTGAAGCTGGCCTTCTCGGATCGCCTCGGCTACCTCACCGCCTGCCCTACCAATGTCGGCACGGGCCTGCGTGCCTCGGCGATGGTACATCTGCCCGGACTCTGCTTGGCGGGCCATATGGATAAGGTCTCTCGCGCGCTCAACCAGGATGGACTCGCCGTCCGTGGCTGGCTCGGTGAGGGCACCGAGGCCGCGGGCAATGTCTTCCAAATCTCCAACCAGCAGACCCTCGGGCTTTCCGAGGAGGCGATCCTCAGGCATCTCGGCGGCTGGATCAAGAACGTGGTCGAACAGGAGTGGAATGCCCGCCGCAAACTCGCCCAAGAAGAAGGCGAGAAGTTCGTCGACCGTCTCGCTCGCTCGCTCGGCTTGCTGCGTTCCGCGCGCCTCCTCACGAGCTCCGAGGCGATGAACATGCTTTCGCATCTCCGCCTGGCTTGCGACATGGGTTGCCTGCCGGAAGAGCGCCGCCACCTCGTCGATCGCTTGATGATTGAAGGTCAGCCTGCCCACGTGCAGGCCCGCGCCGGCCAGGAACTCGACAGCGATGGACGTGACCGCCGGCGCGCCGCGGTGGTCCGCGAAGCGCTGAAGGATTTTCCGGAAATCGTCCCGCCGACCGCTTAGTCGGCCTTGGGCGGATTGGCCGCTCGGTCCTTGCGGGTCATCTCATCCAGTAGGGCCTGGACTCGTGCCACGCCGCCGGTGATATCGTCCTCGGTGAAGAGAATATCCGGCGCATGCTTCATCTGCAGGATACCGCCCACGGTCGAGCGGAGCTCGGTACGCACGCGCTTGAGGAAAGCGCGGGCCTTCTTGCGTACAGCATCATCGCCCGAGACGGCGTAACCCACGCGACATTGGCGGAGGTCAGGGGAGACGCTCGCAACTGTGATCGTGATTAGCGCGGCTTCCGTGGGCCAGTTCTGACGCAGCGCGGTGGAGACCTCGCGCTGGACCAGTTCGGCGACCCGGAGCTGACGTTGTGACATAAAACTTAGAGCGACGGACGCGTCTGCAGCATCTCGACGGCTTCGATAATGTCGCCAGGCTGGTACTCGTCGTAGCCGCCAAGCTTGATGCCGCACTCGAAGCCGGCCTTGACCTCGGAGGCGTCGTCCTTGAAGCGACGCAGGGTCTCGACCGGGCCGTTGTGGATGATCTTGCCGCCGCGTACCACGCGCGCCTTGGCGGCGCGACGGATGAGGCCTTCGGTGACCATGCAACCTGCGACCTTGTGCTCCTTGCCGAGAGCGAAGACGGCGCGCACTTCAGCGGCACCGAGTTTGTTTTCGCGAACCTCGGGGTCCAGGAGCTCGGTCATGGCTTCCTTCACGAGCGTAATCAGCTCGTAGATGATATCATGCGTGATGAGGCGGACGCCGGTGCGTTTGAGCTGCGGCTGGACGCCGTTCTCGAGCTTGGTGTCGAACGCGACGATAAGGGCTTTGGAAGCTTCGGCGAGGGCGACGTCGCTCTGGGAGACGGGGCCGACGGAGCCACCGACAATCTCGAGGCGTACCTTACTCGACTTGATCTCGACGAGACAGCCATCGAGGGCTTCGAGCGTGCCTTTGACGTCGGCCTTGAGCAGGACGCGGAGGACCTTTTCCTTGTCCTGAGCGAGAGCGGCCATGAGGCGCTCAAGGTCCGTCATGCCGGGGCGGGCGCCAGTGTTCGGTGCCTGCTGTACCGCTTCGGCGGCCTTGCGGGCGCCAAGGGCGGCTTCTTCGGCGATCTCGCGGGCTTCGCGGTCGTTCTTGACGGTCTTGAATTTATTTCCGGGGGCCGGGACAGCATCCCAGCCGAGGATGAGGGCCGGAGCGCCGGGCGTGGCGGAAGGCATGCGATTACCGCTCTCATCCATGAGCGCGCGTACCTTGCACCAGGTTTCGCCGCAGACGAACGAGTCGCCGGGCTTGAGCGTGCCTTTCTGGACGATGACCGTGGCAGTAGGGCCGCGGCCGGTTTCCATCTGGGATTCGATGACGACGCCCTGGGCGGGGCACTTCGCGTTGGCTTTGAGGTCGAGGACTTCCGCCTGCAGGAGGATCGACTCGAGGAGCTCGGTCATGCCGGTGCCCTTGAGCGCCGAGACCTGGCTGGTGATGGTTTCGCCACCCCAATCTTCGGGGGTGATGTTACGCTGCTGCATCTGCTGCTTCACTCGGTCGATGTTGGCGCCCTTGGCGTCGACCTTGTTGATTGCGGCCACGATGGCGCTGGCATGCTTCTGGGCGAACTTGAGGGCTTCTTCGGTCTGCGGCATGAAGCCGTCGTCTGCCGCCACAACGAGCACGGCGACATCCGTGACGGAGGCTCCGCGCTCGCGCATCTTGGCAAAGGCGGCGTGGCCAGGGGTGTCGAGGAAGGTGACGGTCTTGCCCTTGTACTCAGGCTTCTCGCCCTGGTAAGAAACGGAGTAGGCACCAATGTGTTGGGTGATGCCGCCAGCTTCGCCTGAGACGACGTTGGTCTTGCGGAAGAAGTCGAGGAGGGTGGTCTTACCGTGGTCGACGTGGCCGAGCACGCAGACGACGGGCGGTCGCGAGGTCATGAGCGCCGGATCGTCTTCGGAAGGCTTTTCGATCTTCTTGACGGGTTGGGCACCTTCACCGCGGTGGCGGATTTCCAGCGTGTAGCCGTGGCGTTCGGCGACCTTGCGGGCGTCGGCTTCCTCGATGACAGAGGAAACGCTGACGACCTTGTTCAGTTCCATCAGGTTGCCGATGACTTGGAAGGGCTTCAGGTTGAGCGCGATTGCGAAGTCGCGCACGACAATCGGAGGCCGGACGGTGATGGCACCCTTGCTGCCGGGCGCGGCTTGGCTGCCAGTGGCGGCCGGCCGGTTGACGACGGGCGCGATGGGCGGGCGGACGACCGGAGGGACATTGGCCGGGCGCGAGGGGATGGACGGAGGGGTGCTGACGACGACGGGCGGCAGGTCGGCCTTGGCAGGAGTCGGGGCAATCGACGGACGAGGGAAGATCGGAGCGACTGGGGGACGGGCGACCGGAGCTGGTGACGGCGCGATGGTTGGGCGCGGAGGCATGCTCACCGGAGGCGGCGTACCGAGTTTGGCGACAGGAGTGACGGGCGGCTTGGCCGGCTCCGGAGCCTTAGGGGCTTCGACGACGGGTTCAGGGGTGGGCTCGGCCTTCTTCGGGAGCTTGTCGGCCGCAAAGGTCAGGAAGTCTTCGCGGTAAATCTTGCCGAAGTTGCTCGAAGCCGCGGGCTTCTTGCCGTCGGTGTAGACGTAGTCCTTGTAGTCGGGACGAGCGATCACGAACTGGTCGACCAGGGCGAGCAGCGCCTTGACCTCGAGGCCTAGCTCCTTGGCCACGTCGCTGAAGCGCTGCGTGGGCGCGGGCTTCTTGGCTTCGGTTTTCTTCTTCTCGGTCATGTGCGCTGGCGAAGGGTGACGATAGGGTGGGGTGCGGAAGGATTACGAACGACGGCCCTTGGCGTAGGCGGCGAGGACGGCTTCGACCTCTTCGGCCGGGATGCCGCTTTCCTTGAAGTCTTCCATTGTCGCTCCTTCGAGGGCTTCGACGCTGGAGATGCCGAGGCCGACGAACTTGGCGATGAGTTCGGCGGGGAGGCCGAGCTGCTCAGCGATGCGGACGGCGGCGTCGCCAGCTTTAGCTTCGAAGCTTTCGGCAGCGTGCGTGGCCTTCTGGATATTGAGGCCCCAGCCCATGAGCTTAGAGGTCAGGCGGGCGTTGCGGCCCTTGCTGCCGATGGCGATGCGCATGTCGTCTTCGTCCACTTCGAAGTGGATGGAACGGGTGCGTTCGTCGATGCGGACGTTACGCGGCTTGGCCGGGCGGATGGCTTCTTCGAGCAACTTGAGCGGCTCGGCATGGTAGCGAATGATATCGATCTTTTCGCCGCCGAGTTCCTTGACGATGTTGCGGACGCGGGCGCCGCGGGCGCCGACGCAGGCGCCGACGGGGTCGACCTTGGGGTCGCGGGAGTCGACGGCAATCTTGGTGCGATAGCCCGGATCGCGGGCCATGGCGGCGATGGTGACGGTCTTATCGGCGATTTCGGCGACCTCGAGCTCGAGGAGGCGGCGCACGAACGCCGGGTTGGCGCGAGAGAGCACGAACTCGCGGCCGCGCTGCGGGTCTTCGCGGATTTCGAGGAGGAGACAGCGGATGCGGTCGCCGGTCCGGAATTCGTCGCCGTGGCAGCGTTCCTTGTGGGTGAGGACGGCTTCGGCGGTGCCGAGTTCGATCACGACATTGCCGCGCTCGGTGCGACGGACGGTACCGGTGACGATGTCGCCGACCTTGTCCTTATACTCCTGGAAGACCTGGTCCTTCTCGATTTTGCGGAAGCGCTGGTTGAGTAGCTGCTGGGTGGTCTTGGCGGCGATGCGGCCGAGGTCCGCCACGTTGATGGGCTTGCGGACTTCCTGTCCGACCTTGACGTCGGCCTCAATGAGGGCGGCGGCGACCGGGTTGATCTCTTGGAGGGGGTCCGACACGGAGTCGGTCACGCGGAGGACGACGAAGGCGTCGAGCTTGCCGGACACGGGGTCGGCGTTGATCTCCACGTTCTGTCCAGCCATGACCGACTTCTCGACGGAGGACTTGATGGCCTCCACGATCAGGGCGCAGGCCTCTTCTTTTTTGATGTTCTTCTCCTTTTCGAGATATTGGAGGAAGGGTTTGATATCGACGCTCATGGTGGTGGGTACGGGTTTTCGGTGAAATGATTTGGGGACAAAAAAAGCGGGTCCGGCAGGACCCACCTCGGTAAAGGTGAACTGACGCTTACCTTGGGCACCCCCGGGGGGATGTCAAGTGCGGTAAGCCCACCTGCCCGGAGGGTTCCGCTTGCCCCCCGGGGGTCTTCATCGAACCTTCCCCCATGGCCGACGAAAAAGTAATCTTCACGATGACAGGGGTCACGAAGTACTTCGAAAAGAAACCCGTTTTCCGTGATATTTCGCTCTCTTACTATTATGGAGCCAAAATCGGAGTCCTTGGCCTCAACGGTTCAGGTAAGTCTACGCTGCTCAAAATCATGGCGGGCGAGGACAAGGAATTCGACGGTGCGATCAGCCAGGTGCCTGGCTACACGCTGGGCTACCTCGCCCAAGAGCCGCGCCTCGACGAACACCTCACGGTCCATGAATGCGTGATGCAGGCGGCGGGTCCGATGAAAGCCCTGCTTGAGGAGTATGACGAGTCGTTCGTGAAGGTCTCGGAGACCGACGACGCCAAGGAGCAGGAGAAGATCCTGGCCCGCCAAGGCGAGATCCAGACGATCCTCGACACGCGCGGCGGCTGGGACCTCGACGCCCGCATCGAGATGGCGATGGAAGCCCTGCGCTGCCCGCCGGGCGAGGCGGTGGTCTCCGCGCTGTCCGGCGGCGAAAAACGCCGCGTGGCGCTCTGCCGCCTGCTGCTCATGGAGCCAGACATCCTCCTGCTCGACGAACCGACCAACCACCTCGACGCTGACACGGTCGCCTGGCTCGAACGCCACCTCCAGACTTATAAAGGTACGGTCATCGCGATCACGCACGACCGCTACTTCCTCGACAACGTCGCGGGCTGGATTCTCGAGCTCGACCGCGGCCGCGGCATCCCGTGGAAGGGCAATTACTCCTCGGGGCTCCAACAGAAGCAGCAGCGTCTCGAGATGGAGGAGAAGCAGTCCGCCGCCCGTTCGCGCTCGATGGAACGCGAACGCGAGTGGGCTGGCGCTTCGCCCAAGGCCCGCGTGGCCAAGAATAAGGCCCGTCTGCGCGCCTACGAACAGATGCTCACGCAGGACCAGAATCTCCAGGAGAAGACGGCGGAGATCTGGATTCCGCCCGGCCCCCGTCTCGGCGGCGCGGTCATCGAGGCGCGCGGACTCTCCAAGGGCTACGGTGATCGTATCCTAATGGAGGATGTCAATTTCACGTTGCCCGCCGGCGGTATCGTCGGCGTGGTCGGCCCCAATGGCGCCGGCAAGACGACCTTATTCCGCATGATCACCGGGGCGGAGAAGCCCGACAAGGGTACGCTCACCGTCGGCGACTCGGTCAAGCTCGCCTACGTCGACCAGTCCCGTGATTCACTCCCTGCGGACGCGCCGCTCTGGTCCGCGATTTCCGACGGGCAGGACATGGTTCACCTCGGCAAGATTATGGTGCCGGCCCGCGCCTACGCGGCGCGCTTCGGCTTCACGGGCGACGTGCAGCAACGCAAGGTCGGCGTGATGTCCGGCGGCGAACGAAATCGCATTCACCTCGCCCGCCTCATCAAGGCCGGCGCGAACGTACTCCTTCTCGATGAGCCGACCAACGACCTCGACGTGAACACAATCCGTGCGCTGGAGGACGCCCTCGAGGGTTTTGCCGGCTGCGCAGTCATCGTGACGCACGACCGCTGGTTCCTCGACCGCGTGGCCACGCACATTCTCGCCTTCGAAGACAACAGCACGGTGGTGTGGCACGAAGGTAACTACGGTGACTACCTCGAAGACCGGCGGAAGCGCCTCGGTCTTGAGTCGGATACACCGCGGCGTCCGAAGTACCGCCGGCTTACGCGCTGAGCCGCCGCGTAGCCTTCAGCCGCTGCTTCCACGCGCCGGCCGCCGCCGCGAGCGTCGTGAGCTGCAGGTCGCTCATGCGCCAGCCCCAGTTACCCTGAGGATTACCGGGCGTATTGAAACGGGTGTCGGCTCCCAACCCGAGCAGATCCTGGACGGGGATGAACGCGGCGATGCCCGGCGAAGCCAGCGCGGCCTCGGCGAGCGCGATATGAGGGGCGTCCATCGGGCCGAAGACCGCTTCGACCCGCGTGCGTTCCTCGGCGGAGGCCTGTGCGTACCAGCCGATGACGGTATCGTTATCGTGCGTGCCGGTGTAGACGACGCGGTCGGCGGTGATATTCGTCGGGAAGTGGGGATTGCCCTCGGGCGGCCCGCCGAAGCCGAACTGCAGCACCGACATGCCGGGCAGGCCCGAGGCCTTGCGGAGCACGTCGACGCCAGGCGAGAGCAGTCCGAGATCTTCGGCGACGAGCGGGAGCCCAGCCAGTGCACCCGTAAAGGCGAGCCCTGGGCCATCGAACCATTGGCCTTCGCGAGCGTTGGGCGCTCCGGCGGGCACGCTCCAGAAATCATGAATGCCGCGGAAGTGGTCGATGCGGATCGCATCGAAGAGGTCGAGGTCGTGATGCACGCGCGCCCTCCACCACGCGAAGCCATCGGCGGCATGAAGGTCCCAGGCATAGAGCGGGTTGCCCCATAGCTGGCCATCCGCGGCGAAGTAGTCGGGCGGCACGCCGGCGACGGCGAGCGGCCGGCCGGCTTGGTCGAGCTGAAAAAGTTCGGGACGTGTCTTGGCGTCGCATCCGTCGGCTGAGACGTAGATGGGTTCGTCGCCGAAGAGTCGGACGCCTTTACTGTGTGCGTACTCGCGAAGCGACCGCCACTGTTCGGCGAAGAGGAACTGCAGTACCTCAGCCTCGGCGACGAGATGAGCCGGGGCTTCATCAATCGTCCATCGGTCGGGAGCGGTGAAGCCATTCGCTTCGCGCAAGGCGGAGAATCGGCACCAGGCTTCCAGCCAGCCGGCGTGCTT
>CAXNEN010000020.1:0-12102 GCA_964201505.1 Opitutales bacterium | reverse complement strand
TCGGTCTCGTCGTCGGCCTCGAAGACGCGTAGCACGGCGTCGACATCACTGCGTAACTGCGGAGCGGTGCCCACCATCGAAGCCAGTAGCGCGTTCAGCGTGCGGAGGCGAATCGATTTCGGCAGCGCGGCGGTCACTTGATTTTTCCTCCCTTGCGGAGCTGATCGATGGCCTTGGCGAGTTCGTCGATGTCACGGAACTCGCGATAGACACTGGCGAAGCGAACGTAAGCGATTTGGTCAACCGACTGAAGGAGGGTCATGATCTCCTCGCCGATGGCGCTGGAGGGAACCTCGTCGCCGAACTTGACCTGTAGGTTCTCGACAATCTCGGAGATCATCAGGTTGATACGTTCGAGTTCGATGGGTCGCTTATCGGTGGCCTTGCGGACGCCGGAGGCGATCTTACCGATGTCGAATTCTTCGCGGGCGCCGTTACGCTTCACGACGACCATGCCTTCGCGGACGATTTCCTCGATGGTACTGAAGCGATGATCGCACGCCAGGCACTCGCGGCGGCGGCGAATGGAATGGTTACCCTTCCCGAGGCGGGTCTCTAGGACCTTCGTATCCTCGTGATTGCAGCGTGGGCAGAACATCGCTCAGAGTTTGAGGAAATTCCCCAGGAGCTGGAGCCCGTGCTCGGTGGCAAAGGACTCCGGATGGAACTGGACGCCCCAGATTGGGAGCTCGCGGTGGCGCAGGCCCATCACGAGACCATCTTCGGTCCAAGCCGTCACCTCGAGGGAGGCGGGAAAAGTGGCACGCTCGACGACCAGCGAGTGGTAGCGGGTCGCGGCGAAAGGCGAAGGCAGGCCCTTGAAGACATCGGTGCTATTATGGAACACCGGCGAGGTCTTACCGTGCATCAGGTGTGGGGCGCGGATGACGTTGCCGCCGAAGGCATGGCCGATGGCCTGATGGCCGAGGCACACGCCGAGAATCGGCTTCTTGCCAGTAAAGGCCTTGATTATTGCGCACGAAATACCGGCTTCGGCAGGCGAACACGGACCGGGCGAAATCATCACGCGGTCAGGATTCAGTGCGAGCGCTTCTTCGACCGTGATTTGGTCGTTGCGGTACACCTTCTGCTCCACGCCCAACTGCCCGAAGTATTGGACCAGGTTGTAGGTGAACGAATCGTAGTTATCGATGACCAGCAGCACGTGCGAACGATTTGCCCGGCGTTGCGAAGTGTCAAGGAACCGCGACCCCGTGTGAACAAGTGAATGCGGCGAACGTTGTTCGCCGCGAGGGCTAGGGCTAGGGCCAGAGTTAGAGACAGAACGGCGTTAGGCAGATGGAAAAAACAGATGGCGGATGGACGATGGCGGATAGGCTTGAGCTAGCGCTCCACCCCTCATCTGCATCGCATCTCCTAGCCCAAGCCCTAGCCCCGGCCCTAACCCTAAAACGCCCCCACCCCCACCCCTACGCCACTCATCGTGAATTCTACCCCAAACCCCTAGAAAGTAGGCCTTTACAGAGGGAGGGGGGTGTGAATAACTGTGTGAACGGTATGAAACAGCGCACCCTCGGCAAAGAAGCCTCTGTAAAGGGCAAGGCTCTCCACACCGGTCAGGAAGTCACCCTGACCCTGAAACCGGGCGCCCCTAACACCGGCCTGGTCTTCCGCCGCATCGACCTCTTCGGCAAGCCTGAGGTCCGCCCGGTGTCCGAGATGATCACCGAACTCGAGCGCAAGACCACCGTCTCCTCCGACGCCGTCAAGTTGCACACCATCGAGCACGTACTCTCCGCCCTCAGCGGCATGGCCGTGGACAACGCCATCATCGAGCTCGACGCCTCCGAGCCGCCCATCGTCGACGGCTCGGCCCGCCCCTTCACGACGCTCATCCACCAGTGCGGTATCGTCGAACAGGACGCCCAGCGCGAAACGTTCACGCTCACGCATCCAATCACAATCAACGAAGGCAGCCGCTCCATCATCGCCCTACCGTTCGACGGACTGCGCATCACGTGCACGTCCGCCGACGACCGCGGCATCCACACGCAGCACCTGACGATCGACATCGACGCGGAGACCTACGAAGCGCAGATCGCCCCGGCCCGCACGTTCACAATCTACGAGGAAATCGAAGGCCTTATCGAGAAGGGTCTCATTAAGGGCGGCACGCTCGACTCCGCCATCATCCTCAAGGGCGACAAAATCGTCAGCAAGGAGCCCCTGCGCTTCAAGGACGAGCTCGTCCGTCACAAGATCCTCGATGTCCTCGGCGACATCGTCCTCGCGGGCATCCGTCTCAAGGCCCACATCATCGCTGTCCGCCCAGGACACGCGCTCAACGCCCGCCTCGCCGCGGCCGTCCGTAAGCAGTGGCAGGAATCCAAGGCCCCCAAGGCCAAAGCCGCTCCCGCCGGCCCGAAAGTCGAAGCCCCGACGGCCCCCGCTGGTACGGCGCTCGACATCCGCCAGATCCTCAACGCCCTACCCCATCGCTACCCGTTCGTGATGGTCGACCGCGTAGTCGAGATCAACGAGGACTCCCTCGTCGCAATCAAGAACGTCACCATTAACGAACCCTACTTCCAAGGCCACTTCCCGGGCCAGCCGGTCATGCCAGGCGTCCTGCAAATTGAGGCGATGGCCCAGGCCGCTGGCCTCATCATGCTGCGCCGCGGCGCCGCCGATGAAGCCCCGAAGGTCGTTTTCTTCATGAGCGCCGACAAGGTGAAGTTTCGCAAGGCGGTCACGCCAGGCGACACCCTCGAGATCCGCGCCAAGCTCACCAAGATCCGCGGTCGCATCGCCGCCGCCGAGTGCGAGTGCCTCGTCAACGGCGAGTGCGTCTCGTCCGCCGAACTACTCTTCAGCATCGCCGACTCGCCCAACGGCTGAACCGGATGGCCTCGCAAGTCCACTCCACCGCGATCGTCGAAGCCGGCGCCAAGCTTGGCCAGGACGTCATCATTGGCGCCTACGCCTACGTGGGCAGCGACGTCACTTTGGGCGACGGCTGCATCCTGCATCACCACGCGACGGTCGAAGGCTTCACGCAACTCGGCCCGCAGTGCGAGGTCTTCCCTTACGCCTTCATCGGCGGCCGCACGCAGGACCTAAAGGCTAAACCCGGCAAGCCCGGCCTCAAGGTCGGCGCTCGTAACACCTTCCGCGAATACGTCAGCGTCCACCTCGGCACCCAGGAAGGCGAATGGACCATCTTGGGCGACGATAACGTCCTGCTGGCCTACTCTCACATCGCGCATGACTGCGTGATTGGCAATCACCTCGTCATCTCCAGCCACTCCGCCGTCGCCGGCCACGTGCATGTCGGCGACCACGTGAACATCGGCTGGAACGCCGGCATCCACCAGTTCTGCCGCATCGGCGACCACGCGATGGTCGCGGCCTGCTCGAAGTGCGTACAGGACGTCCCTCCTTTCGTCATCGCTGACGGCAATCCGTGTGAGACCAAGATGATCAACGCCGTCGGCCTGAAGCGCTCGGGCTTCACCGACGAAGAGATCACTACGGCCAAGCTGATGCACCGTCTCTTCTACCGCGACGGCCTGAATACCACTCAGGCTATCGAGAAGGCCCGGGCGCTGCCCGAAGCTTCCGGCCGGGTCGCAAAAGCCTTCGTGGACTTTGCGGAGTCTACCAAGCGCGGCCTGGCCTAAGCTCGGCAGGAGCCCGCAAGGATGGCACGACACTGGAAGTGGACGTCGAGCTCACTGGTAAGGACGGCCAGAAGCTTATCCTCATCCTGACCTCCGACGGCACGCCAGCTGGCGAAGGCTGAAAACGAAAGAGCCGCGGATCACTCCGCGGCTCTGTTCTTTTCCTGGCGGGCCGGCTTAGGCCACGCGCTCGACGACGAGCGGGGGCATGTTCGGGCGCTTGGGAGCGAGGCGATAAGCGTCGCGGAAGTACGGCAGCGCGGCGTCGACCTTGGCCTCGTCGTTGTAATGGATCATGATCAGCGGCTCACCCTGCTTGACCTGCGTGCCGACCTTGCGGATCTCGGTGACGCCGACCGACGGGTCGAGCGTGCCATCCTTGAGGGTGGCGAGGAGACGGACGCCCTGGGCGATTTTGCCGGCGTCAATGGTGTGCACGTAGCCACGCTTCGGAGCAGGCAGCTTGCGGATGAACTTCGCCTTGGGGAATTTCGAAGGGTCGTCGATCCAGTCAGTCTTACCGCCCTGGGCGCGGACCATCGCCTTGAACTTCTCGAGGGCCGAGCCGTCCCTGAGGTGCTTCTCGACGGTCTGCTTGGCGGAAAGGGTCGAACCAGCGACGCCGGCGAGGCGGACAACTTCCATACCCAACTTGAGGACGAGGTCCTGCAGGTCTTCGGGGCCTTCGCCCTTCAGGAGGCGGACGGCTTCGAGCACTTCGAGGCCCGTGCCGACGGAGTCGCCGAGAGGCTGGTTGATGTCGGTCACGAGGGCCACGCACTTACGGTTAAGCGAACGGGCGACGCGGGTGACAATACGGGCAAGCTGCTTGGCCTGCTCGAGGTCGCGAATGAAGGAACCGTTGCCCCACTTCACGTCGATTACCAGGCCTTCGCAGCCTTCAGCGAGCTTCTTGGAAAGGATGCTACCCGTAATGAGCGGGAGGGACGGAATCGTGCCCGTCTTCTGGCGGAGCTTGTAGAGGATGTCATCCGCCGGAGCGATTTCGCTGCACTGCTCGGTGACGGCGCAACCTACGCGCTCGAGCTGCTGGCGGAACTGGTCCATCGTGGCCTTGCCCTTGAAGCCCGGAATCGAGCTAAGCTTCTCGACGGTCGAGATGCAGAACTCTTCGTCCTTGCCGTTCATGCCCGGCATGATGACGCCGGCGGCGGCGCCGAGGGGGCCGAGCACCATGGAAGTCTTGTCGCCCACGCCGCCGGTCGAGACCTTGGCAATCTTGGGCTGGGTGAGACGGTCGAGGTCGATGACGTCGCCGGAGAGACGGAGCTCTTCGGCCAGGAGCGCGGTTTCCTGCGCGGACATCTGCTTGAAGTAAATTGCCATGGCCAAGGCGGCCTGCTGGGCCTCTGGCATTTCGGAATCCATAACCGAGTCGACGATCTGACGGATTTCGTCAGCGGTAAACTCGCCCCCATCCCGCTTCTTCTCGATGAGAGACGTGAAGGAGGGCTTCTCCTTACGCTTGTGATCCAAGATTTTCTCTGTCATAAGTAGTTAGGATTTAGAAGGTTAGGGCCATTCTGCTTTGAACAGGGAGGCGGACTCGCTGTTGTGTAAGTTTTTCTTGAAAAGTCGAGCCAAAACAGGCAAGGCGACCCGTCTGGGACAAAAAGACACTCCCTCGCCATCTTTAGACGCGAGATTATCCCCAAATTCAGCCTAGGAGCCTTTTCTTCGACAATGGCAACACTTACCCCAGATGACCCTGATAAAGGGCGTCAGCACCCACCAGAGAGGTCCGCAGGCCACCCACCGGGAGTGCCACCCCATCATGCCAGCTCGGGGCTTCCGCATCGCCCGTGCGCGGAGCGACGAAAGCGTAGAGATAATCGGCGGATCCGTCCGACAGCATGGCCGATGCCAGCCGCGGACCGGCTTCGACCAACACACCGCTGATCTTCTCTTGGGCGCAGCGTTCGGCCCAGACCCTGAGGAAGGAATCTTCATTGCCGACCAGCGACCAGACCTTGATGCCCTCGGCCTCATACCAAGCGAGGTCGGACTTCTTGGCGGCGGAGCCGAGACCGACGACGATAGTCTGGGTGCGATGGGCATCCTGGAAGAGATTCAGTCCCGTGCGACCGGCAGTCTTGAAATGACGATCCAACACGAAGCGCACCGGACAGGTCTCACCGGCGATGTCGCGCGCGGTCAGTCGGGGATTATCTGCAATCGCAGTGTCGGCGCTGACGGCGATCGCGGGGAAGAGCCGGCGAAGGTGATGGACGTAGGCCTGCGACTCCGGACCAGTGATTGCCCGGCCCTGCCCCACGGGTAAGGTCAGCTTGCCGTCGAGCGTCGAAGCAACTTTGAGCGCGACCAACGGCGAGCCTCGGACGATCCAATGATTGAAGATGAGGTTCACCTCGGCGCATTCTTCGCCCAGCACGTCTTCGACGACCGCGACGCCCTGGGCGCGCAGCAGGTCAAGACCATGCCCAGCGTGGGCTGGGTTCGGGTCACGGGCTCCGATGACGACGGTGCGGATACCGGAAGCCAGGATAGCATCGACGCACGAAGGCGTGCGGCCATGCGTACAACAGGGCTCGAGCGTGACGTGCAGGATGGCGTCCGCGGCGGGCTTACGACCCAAGGCGCGCAGGGCCATCACCTCGGCATGCGGGTCGCCAGCCTTGGCATGGAAGCCTTCGGCGACGATCTTACCCCCTTCCGTGATCACCGCTCCGACCATCGGGTTCGGGTGCGTGCGCCCCCAAGCCTGACGGGCGAGCTCGAGGGCTCGCCGCATCGGAGGCTCGAACGCAGGCACGGACACGATTAGCGGTTGCGCTTACGCGAGGCGGTCGCCGCCTTGGCGCTGCCCGGAGTAAGTTGCGGTTCGGAATAGTAACGGAAATCTTCGAGCTTACGGCGCTCGATGGTGCGACCCAGGAGAACTTCGATCTGCTGGAGATGGTGCATCTCGTCCGGAGAGAAGAGCGTGAAGGCTTCGCCTTCGGCGGAAGCGCGGCCGGTACGGCCGATACGGTGGACGTAGTCTTCGGCGTGCTCCGGCACGTTATAATTGATGACGTGGGTGACGCCGCGGATATCCAGACCGCGCGAAGCGATGTCGGTTGCCACCATGATGGAAAACTTACCGGACTTGAAGCCCGCGAGGGCGGCGGCGCGCTCGGACTGCGAACGGTCGGCGTGCATCGTGGCGACGGGCGTGCCGTGGCCTTCGATCCACTCCGCGATACGGTCGGCGTCGCGCTTGGTGCGGGTGAAGACAATGACGGACTTATAGCCGCTCTTATTGAGCAGGGCCAGCAGCAGGTCGTACTTCTGGAAGATATCGACCGGGTAGATCGCGTGTTCGACGGTATCGGCGGCGCCGAGGCCGGTGCGAACGTCGACGGTGACCGGATCGCGGAGCGCCCAACCGGCGATGCGGCCGATGGCGTCGGAGATTGTGGCGGAGAAGAGCAGCGTCTGACGATCCTTCGGGCAATAGTTGACGATGCGGGTGACGTCTTCGATGAAACCCATGTCGAGCATACGGTCGACTTCGTCCATGATCAGCATCTGGATGGACTTCAGGTCCAGAATCTTCTGCTCATGCAGGTCGAGCAGGCGGCCGGGGGTCGCGATGACGACATCCACGCCCTCTTCGAGCGCTTTGACCTGGGCACCGTAGCCCACGCCGCCGTAAAGGAGCGCGGTGCGGGTGCCGAAGTGCTTACCGTATTTCTGGAAGTTTTCATCGACCTGGACGGCGAGCTCGCGGGTCGGGACGAGGACGAGGCAGCGGGGCTTGCCGGCGGCGGGGCCAAGGAGCGAGAGCGTCGGGAGCGCGAAGGCGGCGGTCTTACCGGTGCCGGTCTGGGCAGCGCCGATGAGATCCTTGCGGGCCATGATGACCGGAATCGCCTGAGCCTGAATGGGGGTCGGGGTCACGTAGCCGTGTTCGGCTAAGGAGCGCAGGACTTGCTCGGGCAGACCGAGGTCGGAAAACGTAGACATAAAGTTGAGTTAGAAAGCGATACGCAGGGGGAAAGGGAAAGGATAAAGGTAGGAAAACTCGGCTAAGAAGGTAAACCTCAGGCTGAGCGGGGCTTTTCGGTGCTTTCGGGTCCGGGTTTGACAATCCTCGCGGGATTCCCTGCATAGGGCTTCCTTCCGCAAAAGAAGGAACGAACGGTGGTTGTAGCTCAGTTGGTTAGAGCACTGGTTTGTGGTACCAGGGGTCGGGGGTTCAAGTCCCCTCAATCACCCCACTTTGCAGGAGCCCCGGAGCAATCCGGGGCTTTTCTGCGAAGGCGTACACCAGCCTGGCCCCAAACTCAGCCGTGGGCGCCCTTGGACTTAAAGTAGGCCTCGATGGTATCGCGAATCGCCTTCTCGAACTCGTCGTCCTTGGACTTCAGCTCCGCATCAATCGTCGGCTCGCCAACCTGAACGCCGCGGCGGAACCACTTGTCGCCGCTGAAAGAGAACCGCTGCCCGTAATAGGTCACGTAACTGACGTGGAATTTATAGCCAGACGGGTAGTTGGTCAGCGTGACGTTGGCCTTATCCACCGGATAATCCGACCTAACCTGACGCAGGGCCTTGCGAACCTCGGCGGTGACTTCCTTGGACTCGCAATTGATTTTGTGGTCCATGAAGCGCGCATCTGAGAACTCCACTTCGAAGGGGAAGAAGATGCCCGTCTGTATCCCCCGGAAACCTGTGCCAGGAATCCCGAAATAAAGAATGGCGAAGGAGATGACGCTAACGGCGATAAAGGCCAGTAGACCGACCACCGGAGACATCGGCTTCTTGAGTTCGACGGAGCACATGGACGAAAGGCATAGGTAGCCCCAGCACCGAATCAATCAGATTGGGGCGGGGCGATGACTTACTTCAGGGTCTGCAGAAAAGCCTTCACGTCCTCGAGCTCCTGCGGCTTGAGGATCAGGCCCATTGGCGGCATCGGGGAGACGCCCAGTTTCTCGAAGCCCTTCGCGAGGACCTTATTTGGCTCGGTCAGCGACTCGTGGATATAGGCTGGCGTCGCGCGGGTCGCGAGACCGTCGAGCGCCGGGCCGATGGCGCTGCCCTTCCCGCCCAGCATGTGACAGATGGAGCAGGCGGCGACAGGATGCTTCCAGAAGATTTGCTCGCCGCGAGCCGGTACGCCGGCGGTCACTGGCGCATCGCCGACCAAGGAAAGTTCGCAGAGCTTGACGTCGTCATAAAATGAGTCGCCGACGGCGACATGTAGCAGATTGATACTGGCCTTGGGCCGTGTGCCGCTATTGAAAACCACCTCGACCTCAGTCCAGCCAGATTCGCGGGCGGTCACCTTCTCCGTCTCGGCCCGGCCGATATGATCGTTGAGGCTAGTCTTACCGCGCAGCGCATGGGTCTTAATCCACGCGCTGAGACGGTACTCGGTGTTCGGCTTCAGTGCGACATCCGCGAAGTAGCTCGTATCGGCATCGGAACGGGTAATGGCACGCATGGCATGCTTGCCGGAACGCACGTTATTCGGATCGATGACGATACCCCACTGCGCATCCTTGTTGCCTGGGCGCGTACCGTAATCGCGACGCTTCCAGCCGACCGGCGTCTTCTTGTCGTCGGCGACTTCTTCGAAACCGGGATTAGGTAAAAGGTTCGGGCCTTCGACATAGGTGGCCGTCTTGTGCTTCTTGGCGAGGAGGCGGGAGGCCTCATTGAGCCATTCGTCGGACTTCACCGTAACGTCGGCGGAGAGCTGGCGGACCAACGTCTGAACCTCGGTCGAAGTCGGGAAGTCGGCCAGTTTCACGAAGGCGGCCAGGCGCGTGGCGGCATCCTTGTCGGCCACGACGCCAGCACCGAAGAAGAGCTTCTGGGCGGACTCACCCGTGCCGAGCGCGCGGATGGCGTTGCGGCGTAGTTCCGGCGATGCGGAAAGCAAGGCGGCCTGATGCGTGGCGGCGTCGAGCTCGCCGAGACCATGAAGGGACCAGAGAGCATGCACCGCGACGATATCGGCCGAGGATTTCACGACGACATCGCGGAGAGCTGGCGCGAGGTCCTTCTTCTTGCCTTCGACGATCAGGCGCTGGGCCCGGAGACGGCCGTATTGCGTGCTACCGGAAAGACCGGCCAGGAGTTCAGCGGAAGATTCTCCTTGGGCAGCTTTGGCGACGGCGCCCGGCTTGTCCCAGACGATACGGTAGATGCGTCCGCGCGTGTGGTCGCGCAGGTCGTTCTCGTGGGCGCCACCGACGCCGGTCTTCGCGTCATAGCCGCCCCGACCCACGCTGGGGGTCGGGTTGTGCTGAATGATAAAGTTCTGCCAGTCGGCGAACCAGATGGCGCCGTCGGGACCGACTTCGGCGAAGACCGGGGACATCCATTCGTCGGAGCTGGCGACGAGGCTGAAGCCGTCCTTGGCCACATAGCCGGCGCCGGCAGGCTGCACATCCATGAGCCCAATGAGCTTCATCGTCGGCTCACAGACCATCGCCATACCCTGGAGGCGAGGCGGCAACTGCGCGGAATAGATGAAAGTAGAACCGGCGGCGGCGGTGTAGCCGCCCATCACGTCGACCTGACGGAAATTCGGGGTGATCGTGTGCGCCTTATCGACGAGGTTGATCTTCTTGGCGGACATACCGCGCGAGCCCTTGGCCCAAGTGGTGGCCGGGATGCCGCCGAAGAAGATCGGCGCACCGTTGGCCGTGCCGCCGAAGGCGTCACCGGCGGCGTTGGCGCCGTAGCCCCAGGTGTTATTGGAGAACTGGTGCAGGAACTCGAGCTTGGCGCCGTCCGCGGTGAAGCGGTAGCTACCCATGGCGAAGTTCTTCTTCTCGCCGCCGACCTCGCCGGCGAAACCGCTATAGCCGACCGCGCCGCGTAGCCAGTTGTCATAGCCATAGGAAAGGCTGCTCGTCTGGGCATGGGTATCGCGGATGCCCCAGCCGGTCAGGATGACCTGACGGACGTCGGCTTTGTCGTCACCATCGGTGTCCTTGAGGAAGACGAAGTTCGGCGCCTGGGCGACAATCACGCCACCGTTGGTGAACACCAGGCTCGTCGGGATATTGAGTTTGTCTGCGAAGACCGTGAACTTGTCAGCTTTACCGTCGCCGTCGGTGTCTTCGCAGATCTTGATGCGATCGTTTCCTTGCTGCTGGTCTTCCTTCACGCTGTGCGGGTAGTCGGAGGTCTCGCAGACCCAGAGGCGGCCGCGGGCATCCCAGGCGAACGCGATCGGCTTCATGATGTCGGGCTCGGAGGCGAAGAGTACCAGTTTCATATCGGCCGGGACCTGCGTGCGCTCCATGCTCCCCTTGACCGAGAAAGGCTTCTGGAAGGTCAGTGGCTCGGGGCGCTTCTCGTAATTGGCGACGTTGGTATTCTTCTCGCGGACTTCGGGTTCACGCTGCGCGAGGAACTTCTGCCAGGCAGCCTTACGGTCAGCGGACAGCGCGGCTTCGAGCTCGCGGCGGAAAGACTCAGGGGTGGTATCGGTCTTGACGACGAGGACCGGCACTAGCGCGCCGGAGGGCTGCTTGATCACATTGTTCAGGGCCGGCGAACCGTCGGCCTTCGGCTTCAACGCGAGCGCGTCGTAGCGCTCCAGCGTGGCGGCGGCTGGCGTCAGACCAGCGGTATAATCGAACCAGATAGCGTCACGGCCGAGTTCGGCCATCAGCGAATGAAGCGGACCGACCGCGGACTGCTCGTCGCCGCTGGCGTCCAGATACAAGACGCGGACCGGGCCATCGGAAGGGGCCGCGGAGGCCAGGACGGAAAGGCAGACCGAAAGAAAAGCGACGAAGGGGCGCATAGGGGTATGAGGAAAGACAAACGCTCCCCCGGAACATGGCAACCCGGAGGAGACAAGAAGTCTAGTGATTCAGCCCCTTCGGATGGGGCCGTTGTCGTAAAAATGAAAGGTACCCCACCCCTGCGGCCAGGTGGGCTCAAAAAAACGGCGCCCAGATGGGCGCCGTTGTTCGAACGACTGTCAGCGACCTCAGTGGTCGTGGTGGTCGCCGCCAGCCGAAGGCTTGTTATCCTCCGGCATGTCGGTGATGAGGCACTCGGTCGTGAGCAGCAGGCCGGCCACGGAGGCGGCGTTGATGATCGCGGTGCGGGTGACCTTGGTCGGGTCGACGACGCCGGCCTTGATGAGGTCTTCGTACTGACCGGTGGCCACGTTGTAGCCTTCGGCACCCTTGTGCTTGAGCATCACTTCCTGGACGATGAGGGAACCTTCGACGCCGGCGTTGAAGCACAGCGTGCGGAGCGGCTCTTCGATCGCCTTACGGACGATCTGGGCGCCGATCTTTTCGTCACCGACGAGTGAGTTGATCACAGCGTCGATGGCCTTAACGGTGCGCAGGAGAGCGACACCACCGCCGGGGACGATGCCTTCTTCAACGGCCGCACGGGTGGCGTGCAGGGCGTCGTCGACGCGGTCCTTCTTCTCCTTGAGCTCGGTCTCGGTCGC
>CAXNEN010000019.1:0-12110 GCA_964201505.1 Opitutales bacterium | reverse complement strand
GATTGAGCATGTCCAGCCAGCGTGAGCGCGCCATGAAGCCGACCGACCTCCGGGGAATCCTCCGGTATGTCCCCATGTTCCGCGACCACGTGTTCGTCATCGCGGTCGATGGCTCGATTGTGTCCCACGAGAATTTCGCGAACATCGTCACCGACATCGCCGTCCTCCGCAGCCTGTCCATCAAGGTCGTCCTTGTGCACGGCATCGGCCAGCAGCTCGTCGGCCTCGCCGGCGAACATAATATCGTGCTCTCCGACGTCCAGGGCGAAGGCCCCATCAACGCCACCACGATGTCGCTCGCCCGTGAAGCTTCGGCGCTCGTCTCGCAATCGGTGCTCGAAAACCTTTCCCAAGCCGGCCTCCGCTGCGCGATTACCAACGCCGTCCGCTCGACTAAGATCGGGCGCCTCAAGGGAGTGGACCATCTCTACGCCGGCAAGGTCGAGAAGGTCGATGCCGCGATCCTCAAGTCGATGCTCTCGCAGGATATCCTCCCGCTCGTCACGCCGATCGTGTGCGACCGCGAAGGCCAATCGCTCCGCGTGAACAGCGACCACCTCGCGATGGAACTCGCCTCGGCCCTCGGCGCCTCGAAGCTCATCTACCTCACCCCGTTCAGCGGCCTGCAGGTCAACGGTATCGTGCAGCTCAACTTGCCGGAGGACGACCTCAAGCGCCTGCTCGCGGACAAGTCCGCGAAGCTCGACCCGCGTATCCGCAGTAAGGCCGTGCAGGCCGCCAAGGCCCTCGATAACGACGTCCCGCGTGCTCACATCCTCGACGGCCGCGTCTTCGGCTGCCTCCTCACCGAGATTTTCGACAAAGTCGGCCTCGGCACGATGGTGCACGCCAACGACTACGATCGTATCCGCCAGGCCAAGAAGAAGGACGCCCAGGCCCTCTACAACCTCGCCAAGCACGGCGCTAAGACGGACGCCCTCGTCGCCCGCACGCGCCAGCAGATCGAGCAGTCTTTCGCGGACTTCTACGTCTACGAGATTGACGACAGTATTATTGGCTGTGCCACCCTGCACCCCTATCCCGGCGGCAAGTCGATGGAGCTCGGCGCGGTGTACGTGCAACCCTTCTATCACGGACGCGGCGTCGGCAGTAAACTCGTCGAATTCGCCAAGCGTCGCGCCAAGCAGCTCGGCGCCAAAAAGCTCATCGCGCTCACGACGCAGACGCAGGGCTTCTTCCAGTCCGCGTGCAACTTCGTGCCGGGTGCGCTGACGGACCTGCCGGCCGAACGTCGCAAAGCCCTCAAGGAAAGCGGCCGCAATTCGCAGGTGCTCTCGTTCTCGCTCAGCCGCCTGAGCGACTCGCTCCGCTGAGCCTCAATTCGTCGCGAAGAAGCCGCGCTGCTTCTCGCTGATCGGGAGGCCGAGTTTCTCCATGGCCAGCAGGAAGTCTTCCCAGACGGCCCGCTTGGCGGACGCGCTCGGATTATGCAGCAAGTAATTCGGGTGATACGTCGGCATCAACGGCACACCGGAAAGATCGAACCACTGGCCGCGGGCCTGCGTGATGCTCGGCGTGCGACCATGCAGCGCCTCGAACGCCTGGGCGCCGAGCGCGACCACGATGCGCGGGGCGACGACGTCGATCTGCGCGCGGAGATACGGCAGGTTGAAGGCGAGTTCGCGCGCAGTGGGCGGGCGCTTACCATACTGGGTCGGCGGCTCGGGCCGCCAGACCATCACGGGCGCGAGATAATAGTCGGCGGGGCTGATCGCGGCGGCGCCGAGAATCTTCTGAAGGAGTTCGCCCGAAGCGCCCGCGAAGGCCTGGCCGGCTTCCATCTCTTCGAGTGAAGGGGCTTCGCCGACGAACACGACCTTGGCGTCGAGCGAGCCATGGCCGAGCAGCGCACGATGCGAACCGGTCAGGTGCTTCTTCGTCTCGCTGCAGGCATCGACGAGCTGACGCAGGGCCTGCATGCGCTCGGCCTTGGTGACGGCGGGTAACGTGAAGATCGGCGCATCGGCGATGACCGGGGTGGATGGACGGGAGACGGCGGCCGCGGTGAGGGGCGCCGACTTGGCCACCGCGGCGGGCGCAGGCTTGACCACCGGAGCCCCGGCGAGGGCCTTTAAGGTAGCGACGGCTTCGTCCGAAACGCTGACCCGACGGAGCCCGGCAGCCTTCTGGCGTTTAAGCTCCTCCAAGAGGATGTCCAAAGCCTCTGCGGGGTCGTCGATCACGGGAGGGAGATGGATTGGATGGCGCGGGCGAGGGTCAAATCTTTCTCCGTGATTTGCCCGCCAGCGTCGTGGGTACAAAGCCGAAGGGTCACCCGATTCCAACTATTATGGATTTCCGGGTGGTGATCGAGTCGCTCGGCCTCGGCCCCGATCAGGTTAATGAAGGCCAAGGCGGCCTTGAAATCCTTTAACTTATAGACCTTCAACAACTTAGCGTGTTCAACTCCCCATCCATCTAGGCCTTGGAGGGCCTCCTGGATTTGGCTTGGGGTCAAAGCTGCGCTCATGAAAACAGCCTCTTTCACCCCACTAACGGAGTCAACGCAGGGCTGAAGTAAGACCCCTATTGTGAATAAACTTGCCGAAGCCCTCTTGGACTGACTTAAAGGCGGTCAGGTTTGTCTCGGAAAATAACCAAAGTAAGAGACAACCCCGCAATAATCCGGTGAGTTGACGGTCGTTAAGACGGCAAATCGAAATCCGAAAGTCGGAAACGGGCAATGCGGTGTAGGTAACAAAGAAAAACAAAAGATAATATGGAAAACAAACTGTTCGTGGGCAACTTGCCCTGGGCCGCAACCGAATCCGACATCCGTGCTCACTTCTCCCAAGGCGGCGAAGTGGTGTCCGTGGAAGTCATGATGGACAAGTTCACGGGTCGCCCTCGTGGCTTCGCCTTCGTGACCATGGCCAATGCTCAGGCTGCGCAGGATGCGATCGCTAAGACTGAAAACATCGATTTCATGGGTCGTCCCCTGAAGGTCAATGTCGCCCGTCCTCGCGAAGAACGTCCGTCCTTCGGTGGTGACCGTCCCCGCTCCGGCGGCTTCGGTGGCGACCGTCCCCGCTCCGGCGGCTTCGGCGGTGGAGATCGTGGCGGCTTCGGCGGCGGCGGAGGCGGCTCTCGCGGCGGCTTCGGCGGCGGCGGCGGCGGCGGCTCTCGTGGCGGCTTCGGCGGCGGCGAACGTCGCTCCGGCGGCGTCGGCGGCGGCGATCGCGGCGGATACTAATCCTCGGATTAACACCCTGCTCAAGGGCGCCTTTCGGCGCCCTTTTTTGTGCCCAGGTGGGTCGAAACCCCTGCTTTATCCTAGGTAAAACAGGCTATCCGCTTGTCCCCTGCTGGTCGGCGGGTTTAATGGCCGACCGTCATGCGTCCCCTCCTCGCCGCCCTGATTCTCTTGCTGTCCTTTGATCCGGCCCAGGCCGCGTTGAACACCGACAGCCTACCCGCCGGTTCCGTCGCCATCGTCGGCGTCGACATCGCGGCCTTCCGCGCGACCAAGGTCGGCCAGGCCCTCGAGAAACTCGCCGACCTGAAGGCGAAGAACCTGGAGGCTTCCCGCAAGCTCCGCGAACAGCTCGGCGTGGATTCGGAAAACGACCTACATGACCTCGTGGTCGCGATCTATCCGGGCCCCGACGGCAAGGTCGACGAGAAGAGTGCCGCTGGCGTCGTGCTCATCCGCGGCAAGTTCCTGCCCGCGCGCATCAACGCCTTTGGCCAGAGCAATAACCTCCCGTCGAAGACCATCGGCAAGCACCAGGCCTGGCAAGCCAGCGCCTTCATCGAGAAACTTTCCGGCGAGAAGCTTGAGGACGACGCCAAGGATGCCTACGTCGTCGCCCACTCGGAAAGCCTCGTGGTCATCGCGAGCGCAGCGTTCCTCGAACGCGCCCTCGCCGCGGCCGATCGCGGCGAGAAGGCCGCGCAGCTGCCCACCGCGGTATCCGCGAAGTTCGCCGCCGCCCCGCAGGGCTGGCTCTATCTCTACGCCGACGCCGCGAAGATGGAAAAAACGCAAGGGTCCGCCGGTGTCGAAGCCCTTTCCCTCGTGCTCGGCGAAAACACCACCGACCTGCAGCTCGCAATCGCTGCGGGCTTCGTCAGCGCGGAGAAGGCTTCGACGGCGCGCAAACAGATCACGGGCCTGCAGGCTTTAGGGGTGATCGGGCTCGCGGACGACGACGGCAAGTCGCCCGAGGAGAAGGAAAACATAGCGCTGCTCGTGGAGCTGGTGCAGAAAATCCGCATTGGCGGCGAAGGCAAGCAGGTGACGCTCGACCTCGATTTCCCGGCCGAAAAAGCGGTGAAGGCGATTACCAAGGCGGTCGAGAAAAGCCAGGTTGTACCGGCCGGAAAATAAGAAGTCATGCGACGCCCGTGGCTGCTCCTTGCCTTCCTTGCGACGGCGAGCGGACTGGCTTGGCTCTGGCTCGACCCGGCGGATCTCCGTCTGCGCATTGACCCGCGGAGCAGCGAGGTCGCGCTCATCATCCCCGCGGAGATGGTCGGCCGTCGTACTGCCGCCGCGGTAATTCTGGCCCTACCGGAAATCGCCGGGCCGGAACAGCGCGCCAGCCTGCGCGCACAGCTGGTCAGCCCGGCGGTGAATTCAGCCCAGCGCGTGACCGTCGGATTTATCCCCGGACAACTGGCCGAACTCTCCGTGGACACCCCAGAAGTTTCCGACGGCGGCAAGGTCATCCCCGGCCTCGCGCGCGTGCAGTTACGCGGCGTACCGCATGGCTATCTCCTCGTGCACGCAGCGCCCGCGAAAGCCTTGCTCGAAGCCGCTTCGCGCCGACGCTGGCTCGGTCGCGCGCTCATCGAGGCGGGCGCCCAGGCCGAAACGGCGACCATCGCAGTCGGCGAAAGCGACAGCGGCGCCTTCCTCGTCGTGACGATTGCCTTCGCCTATCGGACCGGCGAGGAGGCCGAAGCGGCGCTCAAACGCCTAACGGAAAAACAGGGCGACTACGAGGCGCTGGGTTTCGCCGCGCGGCCCGGCACCGATCGGATTACGCGCCGGACGAAGTTGCTCGTGGTCCGGCTCGACATCGAGACGGACCTCGTGCTGCAGTGGCTGCGTCGACGCTGAGGCTCAGGCCTTCTCCAACGAACCGTCATCTTTCAGGCGACGGTAGTAGCAACCCGGGCGAGCCTTACCATTCTCCTTCGTGTGGCAAGCACCCTGGCCGGCCGGCCGGACCTTGTAGAGGATCGAGTTCTGCTCGCAGTTGACGCGGACCTCGAGGAGCTCAAGGAAGTCGCCGGAAGTCAGGCCCTTGATCCAAAGTTCATTGCGCGACGTGCTCCAGAAGGTGGCTTTCTTTTCGCGAAGCGCCGTCTGCAGGGCGAGCTCGTTGACGTAGCCGAGGATGAGCACTTCGCCGGTCAGGGCATCCTGAGCCACGGCTGGGATGACATCGGCCTGCCCGGAAGCGATTTTCCGCAATTTTCCGAAGTCGAGTCGCAGGGCCAGGCCTTCTTCGAGTTCTTTGTCGGACATGTGACCTTTTTGAAGGGGTTTGGAGGCTCATTCAAGGCTGGAAACCCCACCCGCTTATCCCTTACGGATTAAGCCTATGTCGCTTAACCATTCCGCCGACCTTTCCCGCGCCGCCACCGAAGCCCGTGGCCTCGCCATGGATGCCGTGGCCGCCTGCCACTCGGGCCACCTCGGCCTACCTCTCGGCTCCGCCGAAATCGGCTCCGTGCTCTACGGCAGCTTCCTGCGTCACGACCCCGCCGCCCCCTCCTGGATCAACCGCGATCGCTTCGTGCTTTCGGCCGGCCATGGCTCGATGTTTCTCTACAGCTGGATCCACCTCGCTGGTTTCGATCTGCCCCTCCAGGAAGTGAAGAACTTCCGTAAGCTCCACTCCAAGACCCCGGGCCACCCCGAGTTCGGCGAGACGGTCGGCGTCGAAGCCACGACCGGCCCGCTCGGCCAGGGGACGGGTAACATCGTGGGCATGGCCGTGGCCGCCAAGATGGCCGCCGCGCACTTCAACACCACCGAGCACCAGATCTTCGACCACATCGTCGTCGGCCTCGCCGGCGACGGTTGCCTCCAGGAAGGTATCTCGCAGGAAGCTGCTTCCTTCGCGGGCCGCTTCGGCCTCGATAACGTCATCATGCTTTACGACTCCAACGACGTCACCCTCGACGCGATGGCCTCGAAGACGCAGAACGAGGACACCGCCAAGCGCTACGAAGCCGCCAACTGGGAAGTCTTCACGGTCAAGCAGGGCAACGAGCTCGCTCCGATCGCGGCCGCCCTCGACCAGGCCCGCGCCAGCAAGAACGGCAAGCCGAAGCTGATCATCTGCAAGACCGTCATCGGTAAGGGTATCGCCGAAGTCCAAGGCACCGCCAAGGGCCACGGTGAAGCCGGCGTGAAATTCGTCGACGCCTCCCGCAAGGCCCTCGGTCTGCCGGAAGAGAAGTTCTACGTCTCCCCTGAGACCCGCGCCTATTTCAACGCCCGCAAGGCCCAGCAGGCCGCCGCTCACGCCGCATGGTCGCAGACCTTCGCCGCTTGGTCCAAGGCCAACCCCGAGAAGGCCGTCCTCCTCGCCAAGGCGCAGAAAGGTAACCACGGCGACGTCCAGTCGCTCCTCGCCGCCATCCCGGAGTTCGGCAAGAACGCCCTGGCGACCCGCCTCTCCGGCGAGACCTGCATCAACGCCGTCGCGAAGGCTTCGCCGCTCGTGCTGTCCGGTTCCGCCGACCTTCACGGCTCGACGAAGAACTACATCAAGGACGCCGGCGACTTCGACATCGCGACCCCGGCTGGCCGCAACCTCTACTTCGGCATCCGCGAGCACGGGATGGGCGCCATCCTCAACGGCATGGCCTACCACGGCATCTTCAAGGGCTCCGGCGCGACGTTCCTGACGTTCTCCGACTACCTCCGCCCGTCGATTCGCATCGCCGCCCTCGCGAAGCTCCAGGCCTTCTACATCTTCACGCATGACTCCGTCGGCGTCGGCGAAGACGGCCCGACCCACCAGCCGGTCGAGACCGTGAGTGCCCTGCGCTGCATCCCGAACCTCGACGTGGTCCGCCCCGGCGACGCTGAAGAGACCGCCGCCGCCTTCGCCCACGCGGTCGCCCGTAAGGACGGCCCGGTCGCCCTGATCCTCTCCCGCCAGAACGTCCCGTCCCTCGACGCCGTCCCGGTCGCCACGCGCCGCCAGGGCACGCTCAAAGGTGGCTACGTCCTCCGCCAGGAAACCGCCGCCCTCACCCACATCCTCATCGGCACGGGCAGCGAACTCTCGCTCGCCCTTGCAGCCGGCGAAGAACTCGGCGCGGGCGTCCGCGTCGTCTCGATGCCTTCAATGGAAATCTTCGCGCGTCAGCCGAAGGCCTACCAGGAAGAAGTCCTGCCCTCGGCCTGCGCCAAGCGCGTCAGCGTCGAAGCGGGCGTGACCCTCTCGTGGGGCCGTTACGTCGGCACCGCCGGCAAGGCCATCGGTACCGACACCTTCGGCCTCTCCGCCCCAGGCGACGTGGTGATGAAGGAACTCGGCATCACGAAGGAAGCCGTGATCGCCGCCGCCAAGGCGCTCTAAGCGACCTGACAGTCGAACACCGAAGACCGGTGGCCCCACGCCG
The DNA here is from genome assembly GCA_964201505.1 of Opitutales bacterium. Lineage (GTDB taxonomy): Bacteria > Verrucomicrobiota > Verrucomicrobiia > Opitutales > UBA953 > UBA953. Next base: position 4,499 of record CAXNEN010000019.1, on the reverse strand, counting down.
CCGGTCTGCTTGTTTTACTTCACCTCGCGAAGGTCCGTCAGCGCGATCCGGAAAAGATCGCCCTGCTCGGAGCCGAGGAGGAGATGGCCGTTATCGACCCACGAGCACCCTTCGATCTGCCAAGACAGCATCGGGGGCGAAAGCGGTGCATGCAGCGCAGGCGCATGGAAGAAATCTTCGCCAGTCGGGGGGACATCGAACACCCAGACGTTTCGATAGGTCAGGATGGCCAGATGCTTCTGGTCCGGAGAGACGCAAGCATCGGTCACCATTCCGCCAACATCAAAGCGGGCCAACTTCGTCAACGTCACACGGTCGCCGGCCGGCGGGATATCCGCGCGCCAGAGAACCGTGAGGGTATCCCGACGATGCTTGGTCAGCAGATAGAGTTTCCCGCGAAGCAGGAACATCGCCTCGCAATCATGCGAGAGTTCGGGGTCAGGGAAGGCCGTCTGATCAGGCCAGGCGAAGGTCACCTTACGCACGTCACCCACCTCGGCGACGCCTGGCTTCGGCTCCTTAAACAGGTAGAACGCCAGCTCCTTGCGGCGAGAGACGTTATTACCGACGTCGCCCACAATCATATTACCCGCGCCGTCGCCAGTGATGGCCTCCCAGTCGGTATTCGCTGCACCCTTGAGCGTGACCCCGCCCCAATAGCCCTTTGACGTCATCACCAAAGAGCCGTCCGCCCGGATGGGCGTGATGGCCGGCTTGGCACCGGAATCCGAAAGCGTCCAGAATACGCCTGGCTGCGAAGGGCTGGCCCAGAGCGCGGAGCATTCCGGGACGAGCTTCAAGTTCAGTTTGCCGAAGCTCTTCAACGCGACGGTCGGCATGTCCGGCACGACGCGACGGATGACCTCTAGTTCCGCGCCCATGCCGATGGCGGCCCAAGTCAGGCAGGCGAGGTGAAGGGGGAACCGCATGACGTCACCCTACCCCGCCGAGGTGCCTTGGCAATCCGTCGCCGACACTTTTGCTGTCGAAATCATGGGGCGACCGCCCATCCTCGCAACATGGCCCGGAAATCCTCGCGTTCGCTCTGGACGGATAAGCTCAGCGGCGTCGCGTCGACGCCGACGGGATCGAAATCGCCTCGCGCTCGCAAGACTCCGGCGACTCCTGCCGGACGCGGTTGCCGAACCATCATCCTAGGAATCGACCCTTCGCTGCGCGGCACTGGCTTGGCCGTCATCGACGCGCGCGCAGAGCCGATGCGCCTGCTCGCCAGCGTCACGTTGAAGCTTGGCCCGAAACTCGAACCTTATGAATGCATGGGCCGCATCGCCGACGCCGTGGAGAAGCTCGCTCGTGAACATGCAGTCACGCACGCCGCCATCGAAGAGACCATCTACGTCCAGAATTTCCGCACCGCCCAGGCGATGGGCGCCTCGCGCGGCGCCGCCCTCAGTGTGCTCGCCCGCCTCGGCGTCAAGGTGGGCGAATACGCCCCCACGCGCATCAAATTGGCTGTAGCCGGCCATGGGAGCGCCTCCAAGGAGCAGGTCGGGCGCATGATCCGCACGGTACTCCGGCTTGGCGACGCCCTCGCGCTCGATGAATCCGATGCGGCCGCGGCCGCCCTCTGCCACGCCTTCACCGCGCGCGGTTGATCAAAGTTCTTCGCTGACGGCGAACTCGTCGTGACGGCCGCGAGCCTGGCTCCAACGGGCCATGAGCTCATCGAGCGGCACGGGGCGAACGTTCTGTGAGAGATTGTAGGCGCCGGCTTCGAGGCAGGCCTTGATCTGACCCCAGACGATGGCATACGAACGGGAGAAACGGAGCGACTCATCGCGCAACAGGCTCGAGACGTGGCAGCAACCGCCGACCTCGGTGACGATGAAGCGACCTGCCTTGAGGTCCTCGACGGAAAGGGCGCGCAGGTCGAAACGGGCGAAGTGCAGGCCGGGGAAACGCTTAGCGAAGGTGGCCATCGCGGTGTCGAGTTCCACGGTAATAAGGTCATGGCGGTGCAAGCAGCGGGCGCCGTGCCCATAACTGCCGGTAAGGTTGAGGGTCACCTTCTGGCCGGCGGGGATGACGCGGTTCAGGTCGCGCGCGTGGCACTGGATGAAGAGTTCGCCGCGCGAGACCGCGACCTCGTCGAGCCAGATAAGTTCTTCGAGCGTCTGCTCGCCGTCACCACGCACGGTGACATCGCGCTTCTGGACGATGGCCATGATACTCCCGTCGTCCTTGCCCGGATTACGGCGCCAGACGACCTCGAACTCGAAACCGGAGATAAACTTCTGCAGGAGGAAATCCTCCGCGGCCCCGCAGACCAGGCGCTCGAGCTGCTCTTGCGTATGGATGAAGCGAAGGCCGGCGCCGTCCTCGGCGACCTCCGGCTTGAAGACGACGGGGAAGCCGTGGCACGACGCAAAGGCGGCGGCTTCCTTCACGCGTTCGTCGTTGGAGTCCTCGAGCGAAAGAGCGAGCGTCGGGCAGCAGCGAGAATCGCGCTGGAACGGACGCAGCAGGAGCGATTTGGAATCCCCGATGAAACCGCCGATGCGACCGAAGGCGGGATTGGCGGAAGCAAAAGCCGTCAGGCGGCGATAACGAAGGCAAAGCCCAAGGATACCTAGGCGGATCGGCAGGTACAATACCGCCGCAGGCCACAGGGAAGGCTGCAGGAAGCCGCGGACCTTCATGACGATCTGGCGTCGGCCGCGCCAGGTGAGCGCGGGTACCATCCAATGCGTGACGAAGTGCAGGAGGAAAAGGAAGCCGATGATCACCCAGAGCGCATTGTGCTTGAAACGATAAAGGACGTCCATCGCCGTGGCGCCGTAGGTATAGCCCACCCACATTAGCGGAGGAGTCCAGATGAGGGCTGCCACCAGGAGTAGCAGGCCGAGCCGAACCGCATTCAGCTTCATGATACCAGCGGACACGAACGTGGGCACGCGGCTGGCGGGGACGAAGCGGGAGCTGACCACGACGAGCATGCCTTTCGGCGTCGAGAACCAGCCCGCCCATTGATTCACTTTATGCTCCTTGATGAACCATTTCAGCGGCGCCTTCCGGATGGCCTTATGACCGAGGAAGCGACCAATCGAATAGAGCACCGTGTCACCGATGAAGATGCCCGCCGTGCAGGCCGCCGCGGCGGACCAGAAGTCGATGATGCCAACGGAGACCATCAGACCCGAGGCGAGGCAGGTCGGATCTTCGGCGACGAAAGTGCAGAGCAAGATGACGAGGAGCAGCATCCAGTAACGCATGCCGCTGGCATGCGGGATTGGAGGATATTCCTTGGCCGGCGGCTTGATGCGCGGGACGGAATCCACGGGAATCTCCGCGTAGAAACCCTTGATCTTACCGACGACTTCGGAAGCGGCGCCGAAGGCGACGTCGCGTCCGCCCGGCAGGATTTCCAGCTGGGCCTGCGGCGCGAGCTGGGCGGTATACTTGGCGGCCTCGACCGGCGTCAGCCAATCGGCGTCGCCATGGATGAGCAGGAGGGGCTTCGTCCACTGGCTGAGGATCTTCTTCGAATCCGTCATATCGGTATCGAAGACCGTCTTGGCGTAATTACGGTCGAGCGGAAGCAGGTCGACGGCGCCAAAGGAGGGCGTCAAGTGGGTGAAGATCCAGAAGCCAGCGCCTTGGAAGCCGTAGACGATTTTGTTGACGAGCGGGTTGCCCATCAGCTCGAACTCCTGCGCGCCTGGCGAGGAGATGAGCGTCATGGAACGGACGCGCTTCGGATGAGCCGAGGCGAGTTCGAGCGCGGCGACACCACCGTAGCCCTGACCAATCACGTGATATTGCGCAATGCCGTAGCGCGCCATGAGGGCGGCGACGACCTCAGCGTTGGCTTCCATTGAATGATTCGGAACGTTGCCGGGCGTACTGTGAAAGCCGGGCATGAACGGCTCGATGACGGAGATTTCCGGATTGCGAGCGAGCTCTTCGCAGAACTGCGAGCCGCGGGCGTCCCACGGGATGCGATGGAGGTAGACGACGACGTTTTTACGAAAGCGGGGCTGGACGAATAATTGGGATTCCTCCGCACCCAGGACGCCATGCAGGCGGGCGCGAATCGGGATATCGTAGTCCAGCTGCTTAACCTTATCGTCCACGAAATCGAAAGCCGGGACCCGAATCGGCTCGCCGCCCGCAGTCGTCTCAATGGCGCTGAAGAAAGGGAAGGCTGCCGAGAGGGCCAGCAGCACTAAATAGAGGGAAACTAGCCACCATCGACCCGGGACTCGCCCGAGGTTGCGATTGCGCTCGGTGGTGTTAGGCATCCGAAGGCCATCAAAGGTCGACGGAGCCCGGGAGCAAGACGGGAAGGGCAAATACCGCACGATTAGCCGATTTATGGCTTCCGTAGCAGGGCCAACCCCTCTTGTCTTGGCCAACGTGCAACCCACCGGAAAGGAACTGCCAGGCCTCAGGGTCACCATCGACAAGGTGGTCCACCATAGGGACGTGAACTTCCCCCCCGAAACCCCGCACGCGTTCGTCTACTTCCTGACCATCAG
>CAXNEN010000018.1:0-12837 GCA_964201505.1 Opitutales bacterium | reverse complement strand
TCTTCCGCACCTTGGTCATCGCTTCCGATTCACGTCATCGACTTCGAGGGCAGTGCGCGCACCGGCGTCGTTGAGTTCGGGGTGGCCACAATCCTTGGCGGCGAAATTGTCTCCGCATCGACAAGCCTGCACGCTTCACGCGTTCCGGTGCCGGCAATCGACACCCAGTGTCATGGCCTGGTGGCTAAGGATCTGAAGGGCTTGCCTCCGTTTGAGTCCGAATGGGATCGCTGGGTTTCTCTCCGTCGCACAGGCCTGCTTGCGGCGCATAACGCCACCGTCGAGTCGGGGCTCTTGCGTGGCACCTGGTTGCGCCCCTCTGCGGTGCCGTCGTTCGTGGGCGAGGAAGCCTCCGTTGCTGAATGGGGACCGTGGATCGATACTTGCCGGCTCGCCCGGGCTTGGGCCCCCACCTTGGGGGACTTCCGCCTCTCGTCGCTGGTGTCGGTCCTGCGCCTGGCCCCTCGCCTCGATGCGCTGGCCGCGGAGCATTGTCCCCCGAACCGCCGCCGATATCACTGTGCGTTATACGATGCGCTGGCCGCCGCCTTGGTACTGAGGGCTCTCTGCGGTCTGGAAGGGCGCTCGGCCGCCCCCCTCTCTCAGCTGGTCCGTGACAGCGTGTCGGCCCCGGCCGCCGATGACCTGATGCAAGGCGAGCTCGGGCTATAGTTTCCGCTTCACTCCGAGGGGAGAGCCTAACTAGATAGGCGTCCCTCTATGGCTTCCAAGTCCCCCATTCGCGTCGCGGTCACCGGCGCAGCCGGCAACATCGGTTACGCCGCCATCTTCCGCCTGGCTTCTGGCGCCGTGTTCGGTGCCGACCAGCCGGTCGCCCTGAACCTGATCGAAGTCGGGCCCGGCCTCAACGCCCTCGCTGGCGTCGTGATGGAACTTCAGGACTGCGCTTTCCCGCTGCTCACTGACGTCGTCGCCACTGGCGACCTCAACGAAGGCTTCAAGGACGCTGATTGGTGCCTGCTCATCGGCGCCGTGCCCCGCAAGGAAGGCATGGAGCGCAAGGATCTCCTCGGCATCAACGGCAAGATCTTCATCGGCCAAGGCGAAGCCATCGCGCGCAATGCCAAGAAGTCCGTCAAGGTCCTCGTCGTCGGTAATCCCTGCAATACCAACGCCCTCATCGCCCTGCGTTCCGCCGGTAATCTACCCGTCGAGAACTTCTTCGCGATGACCCGCCTCGACGAGAATCGCGCCAAGTCGCAGCTCGCGGGCAAGGCCGGCGCACACAACTCCGTCGTCAAGAACGTCGCCATCTGGGGTAACCACTCGTCGACGCAGTATCCTGACTTCACCAATGCCACCATCGGTGGCCAGCCTGCCATGCAGGTCATCACCGACCACGCTTGGCTCAAGGAGACCTTCGTCTCCGACGTTCAGAAGCGCGGCGCCGCCGTCATCAAGGCCCGTGGCGCCTCTTCGGCCGCTTCCGCCGCCAATGCCGCGCTCGATACCCTGCGCAGCCTCCACGTCCCGACTCCGGCTGGCGAATGGCACTCCGTCGCTGTCCTGTCCAAGGGCGACTACGGTATCACGCCGGGCATCATGTTCGGCTACCCGCTCCGCACCAAGGCCGACGGCTCCTGGGAAATCGTTCAGGGTCTCCCGCTCGACGCCTTCTCCAAGGAGAAGATCGCCATCACCGAGAAGGAATTGCTCGAAGAGCGCGCTACCGCCTCGGAAGCCCTTGGCTTGAAGCTCTGAAGAATTCCTTATAAAGCATCAGGCGGCAAGGGACCTCCCTTGACCGCCTTTTTTGCGTCCTTAGGCTATCGTTATGGAGCGACTCGCCGCCGTCGATTGGTTCACGATTATCGCGGCGATATGCTTCTGGATGGCGCTGGTCTGGACGCAGCATCTGGATCGCGGTTTCCCGCGCTGGCTCAGCTGGTCGGCCTGGCCTTGCTTGGCGCTCTGGATAGCCGCGCAGAATTTTACCGAAGGTCCGGGGCTCGTTCTTGCCTTGGGTGCCGCCCCGGCGTTGCTCTTCGCGCTCTGGCTCTGGGCGTACGGATTTCGCCGCTTCCTTGCCACCGACCTCACGCCGGCTCCGCTTCGCTACTTGGAGATGCTTTCCGCCACTGGTCCGTTGGTGGCCGCGACGGCTTGGATCTGGTCGCGCTATGATCGCACGTTCGCGGGGTTCCCCGACCCCCTCGCGACGCTGACCACCGTGCACTTCGCGATCACCTTCGGCGTCCTGCCTCTGGCGATGGCGGCCAGCGAACGCCCGCTGGCCCGCTGCCGCTGGCGCGACCTGGGACAGTGGCTCTATGTGGTCGGCGCTCCGGCCACCGCGTTGTGCTTCGCCTTACGGACGGACCCGCTTCGTCCGGGAGCCGTCGAAGTCGCCGCCGCCGTGGTATTCGCCGCGGGCTTCTTGCTCTGGGCCGCGTTCATGCCCGTGAAGCGCGGACCTTGGCCTTACGTCTGTCTCGTCCCTGGTTTCCTGCTCGGCGTCGGCTATACCGCCGCGCACGCCTTCGGCTGGGATTATCTCACCATCCCGCAGATGGCGGCGGTCCATGGCTCACTCAACCTGCTCGGTGCGTTGTTGCTCGCGGCTCAAGCGCCGGCGTTCGATGACGTCGCCGCGCCGACGCCTGATCTCGATACGCCCGTCGAGGCCGGCGATCGCGCGACGGCGACCTTCGCCGATACGCACCGCGTCGTGGTGGGAGTCTGGTCGCCGGATGCCTTTGCACGGGTCAAGGAAGCCCTGCTCGGCTACCGCTTCTACCCCGACCATGTGATGGTTCGACGGACCCAGTTCGAAGACGAGGGCCGCACGGTTCGCGTGGGCGATAGATTAGGGCTAGGTTTATTCGTCCCGAATCTCCCTGGCCTGCCGCCCCTGATGCTACCTGCCGTCGTCGAGGTCGACGTCGTCGATGCCAGGGCTGAAAGCGTTACCTTGGGTTATGTCACGACACGTCGTCATTACGGAAGGGGTGTATGGCGGGCCGAAGTGAAGCGCGAAGGCGAGGAGCTCGTCCTCAACGTCTCTTACCATGTCCGACCGAGCCGCTGGTTCGTCTGGTGCGGCCTGCCCGTCTATCGGCGCTTCCAGCTGGCCGCTTTCCGCGCCGGCGCGGACAACCTACGCCAGCAGGCGGCTTAAGGCGCCGGCAGGCGGACGAGCGTGATGTCAGCCGGCCGGCAGGTGCCGAGGCGGATTTCGCCGGCGTTGGCGGCGGAGAAGATGGGTGGCTCTGGGTGAATCGTCTCGATCCCGCTAGCGGCGCGGCCGGCATTGATCTTCTGCAGGCCGATGAAGTCGATGATGACAGGATTGGCGCTGCTTAACAGCGTCTTTTCCGAGCGGCACCAACTCGCGTCGAAACTGGGGCCACCAAGGACTTGGTAGCGCTCCAGCGAGAGGATGGTGAGCACGTTACGTTTGGCTAGTTTCGGGATGGCGCAGACTTCGACGGCCACCTTGGAGGCATTGAAGGGATTATCCAGGAAGCGTTCGGCGTTGGCCATGTTGCCGAGCGAGGCTGAGGCCATCGCACCGTGCACGCCGAGCGATTTGCTGTCACTGAGGACCGGAAGGTTGATCCAGAAGTCGACCTCATCGATGAGGGTCTTGGGTAGCACGCTCACGCGGGCGTCACCCCAGGGCACCTCTTGCGCGCCGGCGCGAGGCAGGACCTGGTTCTCATAACGCAACTGGCTTTCCTTGGCCCAGCTCTCAGCGAATATCTCCCAGGCGGTAACGGGGAACCCTTCGAAGGTTTGGCTTTGCGTGGAGAGAGGGGGGAGGAATCCCGCTTGGCGCAGGCTGTCGGACCTGGTGTCGCAGAGCGTGATCGCCTTCTGGGCGAAGCCGCGCCGGATCAGCGCCGCAGTAATCGCGCGAACCAGTGGCTTGGGCGTGGCCAAGCCGGCGCCACCATCGGAGGAAAGCTTAAGGCCGCAGCGGCGGAGGTCGCCGGGACGGAGGCTGACGCCGGTCCGGCTCTCGAATTCGGCGAGGGTCTTCTCGACCGCCGGGGCGTAATCCTTGTCCTGGAATCCGCCGAGTTTCTGCTCGATCAGCAAGAGCTTCGGGTCGGTGGCCGCCTGCACGCCTGCGAGCCCCAGTGAGAAGAGGATGAAGGCGAAAATTCGCATGACTTTATCTTCTCCCAGTAGGCGGGGCTTCGCAAGCCGCTGTTTTGTTTGCGCAGGGCGCCAAGGGTCTCATCGTGGGGCCCATGTCTGCCCCAGTCGCCTCCACCCAGCGTCGCACCCTTGGGCTCATTTTCCTGACGGTGTTCATGGATATCGTGGGCTTCAGCATCATCATCCCGCTGTTCCCCCATTTGCTCGACCACTATATCCGGGCTGAAGGCTCAGCTGGTACGCTGATTGGGTCGCTGAATTCGGCTGCTGAATGGATGGGTGGCGACACGGTCTTCAAAAAGACGGTCCTCTTCGGCGGCCTGCTGAGCACCTTGTATTCATTACTGCAGTTCATCTTCTCGCCCATTTGGGGCGCCTTGTCCGATCGTCTGGGGCGCCGCCACATCCTGACCATCACCTTGGTCGGCAACGCGCTCTCCTATTTTCTCTGGATCTTCGCAGCCCAATTCTGGGTCGTCGTCGTCACGCGGCTCGTCTCGGGCATGATGGCAGGCAACATCGCCGTCGCCAGCGCCGCCGCCGCGGATATCACCGATGAGAAGGACCGCACGAAGGGGATGGCTGTGGTCGGCATCGCCATCGGTCTCGGTTTCGTCTTTGGCCCGGTCATCGGTGGCTTGGCGTCGTCCGTCCAGTTCGCCCACGGAACGGCTACCGGTTCCTTTGGACTTAATCCGTTCTCCGTTCCGGCTGCCATCGCCGCGGCGATGGCGACCCTGAATTTCCTGTTGGTCGTGAAATTCTTCCCGGAGACCTTGGCCCCGGAGCGACGGGCCGCCGCCGATGCCAAGCGTCCTTCGATCTTCGACCTCGCCACGGTCCGCTCTTCCGCCGTCCGCCGTACCTCCTTCGCCAATCTGGTTTACCAAGTCGCCTTCACCGGCATGGAGAACACAATCGTGTTCCTGACCTTCGCGCTGTTCGTCTACAGTCCGCGCGACAATGCGTGGCTCTTCCTTTTCAACGGGGCCTGCATGATCTTAGCCCAAGGCCTCGCCCGTCAGCTCGTCAAGCGACTGGGGCAGCGCAAGGTCATCATGCTGGGGATGCTAATCGCCTCCGTCGCCTTTTTCGTGGTCGCCTGGATTCCGGCAACGCCCGCCGCCGCCGGCGATGGCGCCGAGACAATCTTCTATCTTGGGCTCGGCCTGATCTCTTTTGCGACGGGGCTGATCCTGCCGAGCGTGTCGGCACTCGTCTCGCTCTACTCGGATGCTTCCGAGCAGGGCCGTAATCTCGGTATCCTGCGCTCGGCCGGCTCACTGGCGCGCGTCATCGGCCCCGTCACCGCGGCGCTACTCTATTTCCACTTCGGCTCTCACTTCTGGGTCTATATCGGCGGTGCGTTGCTGATGGTGCCCGCAATCTGGGTCGTTCGCGGCCTGCCTGAGCCGGATTCCGAGCGGTTGAAGGCTTAACCTTTAGCCAAGGTTTGTCCGAGGGTGTCGCCGGTCCGGATGACGTGCATCAGGGAGATGCCGCCACGGAACGCCCCATGGAAATGAAGTCCGGGGTGCGATGATTCGGCTTGGGTGAGCGCCTCTTCGCGGCGACGTTGGCCGGCGTCGTATTGAGGGATGGCTCGGTCCCAGCGCTGGATCCACTCCTTGCGCGGTGCCGCCTTGATGCCGAGCGTCGTAGCGAGCTCAGCGTCGACAATCTTGCTTAAGGCTTCGTCGGACAAGGCAGCCAGATCGGGACGGCGGGCGCCGCCGATGAAGCAGCAGAGCAGGGCATGACCTGCGGGCGCGCGGGCCGGCAGGACCGACGTCGGGAAGAGGCAACCGAGGACGTCGCGTTTCTCGCCGCCTGGCGTGAGGTAGCCAAAGCCGTCTAGCGGATGCGGGACATCGGCGCGGGCATAGCCACGGGCGACGACAGTTACGGCTGGTACGGACGCGTTCTCCCAGTCGCACAACATGCGCGTGACGGATTCGTCGAAGGGCAGGGAGGCCCAATGCCAATGGGGGGCGGTCACGACCAGGTGTTTGGCGCAGGCGCCTTCCTCGATGCCGTCGGCATTCCGCCATGCGACGTTCCACCCTTTAGCATCGCGGCGGATTTGCGTGGCGACGCTGCAGAGGCGCACGTTTTCGTCGCCGATCGTCAACGCCATGGCGTCGGCCATCTGCTGCATTCCGCGAGGGAAGCCGACGACCATACGCGTCACCTTGGGCGCACGCCGCAGGCCATTGAGTACGGAGCCGTATTCCTGTTCGAACGCATGGATACGGGGGAAGCAGTCGGCCATCACCAGCTTCGATGGGTCGCCGGCATGAACGCCGGAAACGACTGGATCCATGAGCATTGCGGCGGCCTCGGGGCCGAAGCGACGGGAGGCGAACGCTTCAACGGTTTCGCCGGCCGAGCCACCTTTCTTGCGAAAAGGCTCGGAAAGCAGGCGGAGTTTTCCCGACCAGCTCAGGAGGCTGGACGTGAGAATCGCGAGCGGATTACCGCCTAAGCCGTTGAGTTTTCCGTGGGCGTAGATGAAGCGCTTGGCTGCCCGCATATCGGCGATTTGCGTGGCCTCAGCCAAGCCATACGCGGCGAGCAGGGTCTCGTCGCCTTCGCCTTCGAGCTGAAGGGTATTGGGACCGGTCTCCACCACCCATCCGCCTTCGCGGACCGTCCGGATGGATCCGCCAACCCGTGACGAGGGTTCAACGACCTTCACCTTCGCACCGGCGCGGATCATAGAATTGGCGACGGCCAATCCGGCCGGTCCAGCTCCGAGGATGACCGCATCGAGTAACATGGACCCATTATCGACCTTGAATGATAGGGTTGGCAACCCTGCGTCGTTGCGACTGTCCACTCTGCCATGAGGGCCTCGCGGCTTCTGTTTCTGACCGCCTCGCGCCTGGCGGATACCGTCACGATGAAGGACGGTACTTTCCTGAAAGGCCACATCGAGCGCATCGTCGCCGGCGTGCTCGAGCTGCGTGTGCCGGCACTCGGTGATGATACAGTGCAGCACTTTGCATCTCGCGCAGGCCAAATCTTTCTCCACGGATGACGCGGTGTTGGTCAGCTCCGGAGGCTTAGTGTCGCGCGGCCCAGCTAGCGCCGCTGGCGGCCGGCTGGGGCTTCCGCTTATACGCCGACGCCAAGGGTAAGCTCTACGCACGTCTCGGTCTGGCGCACCGTTACGAAGCGTGCGCATCGCCGAGCCAGCCGACCTTGGCCGCTCCTTCGGCGGATATCGGCCTAATCTTCTCGCGGGAGCTCGGATGGGCGGCTTGGGATACCTCGCTCAACTTCGTGCCCTCGTTCCTGACGACCGGTGATTTCTACGTCCGTAATGAGACGAGTCTCGATGTCCTGCGGAACACTGGGCCGCTTTCTTTGAGAGTGGGGGTGTCTAACGACTACAGGTCCAAACCCTTACCGACCCAGGTGAAGACGGATACGTCCTATTTCCTGCGGACGACCTATGTCTGGAAGTGAGCAGGTTAGGTTTGTCTAAAAATAGACACAATTGCCTAAAAAAGCACAAATCCCCTTGTGAATGGTTACCTATTGAACCGTGGCACAGTGGGTGCTTTGAAATTGTTGGTAATTTAACACTTTTCCAATCCCCCCATCAATGAGCACCAACCCAGCCCGCCGCAACGCCATCGAGGCGATTGCTTCTCAGCCTCGCCTCCAGGGCAGCTTCGACTTCCGCAATGAGAAGATCGATCTGATCTACGGACAGAATGTCTTCTCCCTCGATAAGATGGAGAAGCGTCTCCCGAAGGAAGTCTTCAAATCCCTCAAGGCCAGCATCGAAGCCGGTATCAAGCTTGATGCCGCTGCCGCCGACGTCGTCGCCGCCGCCATTAAGGATTGGGCGCTCGAGTGTGGGGCCACGCACTACGCGCACGTATTCTACCCGCTCACCGGCTTCACCGCCGAGAAGCATGACACCTTTTTCGAGCCTAACGGCAACGGCACTCTCGCTCAGTTCTCCGGCAAGGCGCTGATCCAGGCCGAACCCGATGCCTCCTCCTTCCCGAACGGTGGCTTGCGCTCTACCTTCGAAGCCCGCGGATACACCGCCTGGGATGTCACCTCCCCGGCCTACATCTTCGACACCGAAAACGGTTCGACCCTCTGCATCCCGACCGCCTTCGTGTCATGGAAGGGTGAAGCCCTCGACAAGAAGACCCCGCTCCTCCGTTCGATGGCTGCCGTCAATAAGGCCGCTACCCGCGTCCTCGCGCTCTTCGGTAAGAAGCACGGCTACATCTCCGCTTCGTGCGGCCCTGAGCAGGAGTACTTCCTGATCGATTCCCGCCTCTTCCATCTCCGTCCTGACCTCTACACCTGCGGTCGCTCCCTCTTCGGCGCCAAGCCGGCCAAGGGTCAGGAATTCGAAGACCAGTATTTCGGCACCATCCCTGATCGCGTGCTAGCCTGCATGATGGAAACCGAGCGCGAGTGCTTCAAACTCGGTATCCCGATCAAGACCCGCCACAACGAAGTCGCACCGGCCCAGTATGAAGTGGCTCCGATCTACGAATCCGCCAACGTCGCGCATGACCACCAGATGCTCACAATGACGCTGCTCCGCCGCGTCGCCACCAAGCACGGCTTCGTCTGCCTCCTCGCCGAGAAGCCTTTCGCGGGCGTCAATGGCTCCGGCAAGCACGTCAACTGGTCCATCGGTGGTGCTGGCGTCGGCAACCTCCTCGAGCCCGGCCATAACCCGCACGAGAACGCCCAGTTCCTGACCTTCTGCGCTGCGGTGGTCCGCGCCGTCGACCTCCATCAGGGTTTGCTCCGCGCTTCCGTCGCTTCGGCCGGCAACGACCATCGCCTCGGCGCCAACGAAGCTCCTCCTGCCATCATCTCGATCTACCTGGGCGATATGCTCAACGAAGTCATCGAGCAGGTGAAGAAGAGCGGCTCCGCTTCATCCTCCCGCAAGGGCGGTCACATGACCCTCGGCGTCGACACGCTGCCCGTCCTCCCGAAGGACGCTGGTGACCGTAACCGCACGAGCCCGTTCGCCTTCACCGGTAACAAGTTCGAGTTCCGCGCCGTGGGCTCCGCCTTCTCGGTCGCCGGCCCCCTGACCGTGCTCAACACGATCATGGCTGACTCACTCGACAAGCTCGCTGACGAACTCGCCGCCGCGCTCAAGAAGAACTCCGACTTCAACTCGGCCCTCCAGAGCGTCCTCAAGGACATCCTCACCAAGCACGGTCGCGTAATCTTCAACGGTAACGGCTACTCGGAAGAGTGGCACAAGGAAGCCGCCAAGCGCGGTCTCAAGAACCTCCGCACGACCCCCGACGCTCTCCCCGAGATCATCTCCAAGTCGTCCGTCGAAGTCTTCGAGCGCCAGGGCGTCCTCTCCAAGGCGGAACTCGAATCTCGCGAAGAGATCTACACGCACTCCTACGTGCTTGCGATCAACACCGAGTCGAAGCTCGTGTCCGAAATCGCCAAGACCCTGCTCCTCCCGGCCGCCCTCAAGTTCGCCGCTGACCTGACCCCGGTCGAGAAGACCAAGTCAGGCGGTAAGCTCCGCAAGGAAGTCATCGGCCTCGCCGACGCGCTCGCTGCCGCCATCGACGCCCTCGATGCCGCCCGCGACGTCAGCAAGTCCGATACGCACGCCCAGGCCAAGCACTCCTGCGACAAGGTCCTCCCGGCCATGCTCAAGGTTCGTACCGCCGCCGACTCCCTCGAAGAGATCGTCGCCGACGAATACTGGCCGCTGCCGTCCTACCAGGAGCTGCTGTTCCTCCGCTAAGCCTCACCGGCTTTGCCGAGACCAAGGGCCGAACCTCAGGGTTTGGCCCTTTTTGTTGTCCGGTCCCGGCGGGGACCCCGCCAAAGCAGAAGGCCCGTCGCAATGACGGGCCTTCGGGTGCTTGCTTCAGGACGTACTTTTAGACGTTGTCCCACTTCTTACGCAGGTAAGCGCCGAATTTCTTGACCTTCTTCTTGCGGCGACGGCGTTCGGCCGGCTTCTCGAAGCCTCGCTTGGCACGGGCGTCCTTGATGATGCCTTCGCGGTCGATCTTCTTCTTGAGGCGGCGGAGAGCCTTGTCGACTGTCTCGCCTTTGCGGATCTTGATTTCTACGGACATGTGAGCGTTTGGAGGGTCGAAAGAACAAGGGGGGAGGCCTTTCGTCAACCCCGAAACCAAGGGTATTTAAAGCCGTGAATAAGTGGGCCTTCCGGAGGGCACAAGACGCTTGCGGCGGGGGTAGGGCAGGGCAATCGTGCCGCTCACCCCTCGATGTACCTCAAGGAAATCGTCGCCAACGGATTCAAAAGCTTCGCCGACCGGACCCGCATCGTGCTCCGTCCCGGGGTCACGGCCGTGGTTGGGCCCAATGGCTGCGGCAAGTCCAACATCGTCGACGCCATCCGCTGGGTCCTGGGCGAACAGTCCGCCAAGTCCCTCCGCGCCCCAGCGATGCAAGACGTCATCTTCTCGGGCACCGACCGCCGTAAGCCCCTCCCTCAGTGCGAGGTCGAGCTGATCTTTGCTGATTGCGAAAAGGAACTGGGCACGGCCTTTGCCGAAGTCTCGGTCATGCGTCGCCTCCACCGCGAAGGCGCGAGCGACTATTTCATCAACGGCAAGCCATCCCGACTGAAGGATATCCAACGCCTGTTCATGGACACCGGCATTGGCCGCATGTCCTACTCGTTCATGGTGCAGGGCCAGATCGACCAGATCCTTTCCGCTAATCCCTCCGAGCGCCGTTATCTCTTCGAAGAAGCCGCCGGTATCACGCGCTACAAGGCCCAACGTCGCGAAGCCCTCAACAAGCTCGGCGGCGTCGACACCAATCTCGCGCGCATCACCGACGTCGTCAGCGAAGTCGGCCGCCAGATTGCCACGCTCCGCCGTCAGGCTGCCAAGGCTCTGCGCTTCCGTCGCCTACGTCACCGCTTCACGCACCTCGACCTCGCCTGGCATGCCAAACAGTTCGGTGACCGTCGCTCCCAGGTTGCCGCGCTCGAGACCAGCGCCACCGCCTGTCGCGGCGAAGTCACCGTGCTGACCAACGGCCTTCGCGATCGCGAGTCCGCGCTCCTCCAGATGCGCGCCCGTCGCACCGAACTGGCCGAGCAGGTTCAGCTCGCCCAGCAGGCTCTTTTCGAACTCCGGACCGCGCGCGAGAACGCTGAAAACGAGGCCCGCACTTCCGATCTTCGCTCGGACGACCTTTCCTCCCGTCTCGGCGAAGTCCGCCGCGAAGCCCAGGAAACTGAGCTCTCGCTCGCCGAGTTCGAGATGCGTCTGCGCGGCAGCTCCGACGCCAAGTCGACCGCCGCTGGCTCCGTCTCAGCCACCGACGCCGCCTACCGCGAGAAGACCGCGAAGGTCGAAGAAGTCGCCCGTCAGGTCGTCGAGGCCGAGAACCTTCTCCGCCGCGCCCGTCAGGATATCCTAATCGCTGAAGGCGAGATGACCCGCGCCCGCGGCGACGTCACTAATCTCGAAGTCGATCTGCGTGGCTACCAGTCGCGTCACGTCGATCTCTCCGCCTCCCTCAGCCAGGCGAAGCAGGAGCGTGAAGCGCTCGAACGCCGCGTCACCGAGTGCGGCGCCGTCGTCACGACCCGCCATGGCGAACTCCAGGCTACCCGCACCACCGAACAGGAAGCCACCGAGAAAGGACGCGACCTGCTGAATGATTTTCGCGCGCTCCAGCAGACAATCTCCGAACAGGACCGTAAGGTCGCCAAGCTCTCCGCTCAGCTTGGTTTGCTTGAGCAGATGCAGTCCCGTCTCGAAGGCTTCTCCGAGGCCGCTAAGGCTGTGCTCCGCGGCGAATTCTCCGAAGAGCTTCGCACGGGCAAGGCTTCGGCCCTCGCCGACCTTGTCACGGTCGTGGATATTTCTGCCGCCGCCGCGCTCGAGAATATCCTCGGCGCCGCCTCCGAAGCCGTCGCGCTCGACTCCGCTGAATTCCTGCCGGGCATCGTCGCCAAGATGGGTGAGCGCCAGCTGGGCCGGGCGGTCTTCCAGGTCGAGGCTCCGCTGGCTCCCCGCTCCGGTTCCGCTGCTCCCAGCTGGCTCCGCGCCGCCGCTACCGCCGTGCAGGCAAAGTCTCCGGACCACGCCCGCCTCGTCGCCAATCTTTTCGACGGCTGCTACGTCTGCCCGTCCCTCGGCGATTTCATCAGCTGGTGGCGCGTTAACCCAGGATTCGAATTCTTCCTCGTTGCGACGACCGAAGGTGACCTCGTCGACCGCCGCGGCCTCGTCTACGCCGGTAAGCCGCGTAAGGCCGCCGCCAACGCCGGTTCAGGCGTCTTCTCCCGCGAAAGCGAAATCCGCTCTGTCCGCGCCAGCCTTGAGTCCGAGAATGATCAGTTGACGACGCTCAACGAGAAGGCCCTCGGCATCCAGTCCGCGATGGACGCCAACGAACTCGATGTCTCGGCCGCCCGCGATGCTACGCAATTCGCCGCACAGGAACTTTCCGTTGCCCAGGCCGATGAGCGCTCCGCTCGCCAGACCCTTACCGCCGCGGACGACCGTATCGGCCGCGAAGAGCGCCAGCTCGCCGAGATCGAGAATTTGAAGTCGGAAGCGCTGCAGCGTCGCGACCGCGCCCAGGTCACCCTCACCGCCAAAGACGTCCAAGTCGCCGAACTCCGTGCCTCGATCACTTCCGGTGAAGTCCAGCTTGAGTCCGCCCGCGCTGAATCCGATCTGCGCCGTAACGCCT
>CAXNEN010000017.1:0-12951 GCA_964201505.1 Opitutales bacterium | reverse complement strand
AACGCTCGGCATTGCGCGCCAAGGGGGCATGGTCAAGAAGACTAGCGATGTCGGCGGCGTCGCGTGCAAGAGCGGCATCTCCGGCATCGACAAGTGATTGGATCCTGTCGGAGCCATAGAGGTTCAAGACGATCGTTCTTACACCGAGCGCGGTTCCTTCGAACAGGGTTGTCGAGGACACCCCGACCTGAACTTCCGCGCTCGCAATCAGGGGGTAGATATTTCTTTCGGTGCAAATTTCAAAGTTGGGCGGCGGGTTATCTAATGCGCGCAAACGGGCACGCCACGTTTCTGCGTTCTCCATCGGATGAGCGTGAAAGATGAACGTCCAGCCGCTTGACAGCCGCGCCGCCGCAACTGCTGCATCGAAGAGCGGCGGGCCGATTATCAATTGAGAAGGAACGACAACGCGCCGAGGAACCTTGGAAATGCCGGACGCACGATAGCGCGCAAGGTTTTCAGAACCGATTACGTTACCGCCTTCGAGGTTCATGCCTTCTTCGTCAGGTGGGACTTCATCTCCGCGACCGCGCCGCGGATACCCATGAACAGGGCGCGGGCGACGATCGAGTGGCCGATGTTCAGTTCGTGAAGGTGCGGGAGCGTCAGGATCGCGCGGATGTTGTCGTAATTTATGCCGTGGCCGGCGTTGACGACAAGGCCCAGGCGATGGGCTTCCTCACAGGCGACGCGCAGGCGCACGAGCTCGGTTTCGGCGGCCGGGGATTTCCAGGCGTTGGCGAAGGCCCCCGTGTGGAGTTCGATGACCGGCGCGCCGACGGCAATCGCGGCTTCGATCTGCGGCGCATCGGGTCCGATGAAAAGCGAGACCTCGATGCCGGCTGCCTTCAGCGCTTGGGTTGTCTCGCGGACGCGGACGATCTGGCCGGCGACGTCGAGGCCGCCTTCAGTTGTCACCTCCTCACGTGATTCTGGGACGAGGCAGACGGCGGCGGGGCGGAGCTGGAGCGCGAAGGCGGTCATCGCTGGGGTGCAGGCCATCTCGAGATTGAGCCGGATACCGGGGATGGCGGCGATGGCATGGACGTCGGCGTCCTGGATGTGGCGACGGTCTTCGCGCAGGTGGAGGGTGATGCCGTCGGCTCCACCGGCGAGGGCTTCGCGGGTGAAGGTGAGAACGTCTGGCTCCGCATGCGGAGACTGGTGTGCACCACGGTAACGCGCCTGGCGGAGCGTCGCGGCGTGGTCGATGTTGACGCCAAGGAGGAGGGGACGGGAGGACATCGGACTTCGGCTTGTAGCAATAGCCCTCGGCGGGTCTGGGTCAAAGGGAACCGCAGTTTTCCGCGCCCTAAACCGCGCTCTTTTTGACGAGGCCACGTTGGAGCGTGAGCCTTAGCGACGGGGCCGTCGGCGACTTCTTCTGCTTGGCGAGCGATTCGGGGTCGCCGGCATGCACGAGTTCGCCGCCGGCGTTGCCGCCTTCGGGGCCGATCTCGAGGACCCAGTCCGCTTCGGAGATCACATCGGGATGATGTTCGATGACGATAACCGTATGGCCTTGGTCAACGAGCGCATGGAGGAGCTCGATGAGGCGGCGGCAGTCCGCCTGGTGTAGGCCGATGGTTGGCTCTTCCAGGATGTAGAGGTTCGGACGGATCTCGCCACGAGAGCGTTCACGGAAGGTCGGGAGCCCTTGGGCCATTTCGCTGACGAGCTTGAGTCGCTGCGCTTCGCCGCCGGAGAGTGTCGGGCTGCTCTGTCCGAGCGTGAGGTAGCCCAGTCCAGTCTTCACCATCAGTCCGCAGAGGTCGCCCAGCTTGGCGTCGAAGGAAAGGAATGCCGCGGCTTCCTCGAACGTCATCGCGAGTAGGTCCGCGGCGGACTTACCGTTCCAGCGGATGGCCTTGGCAGCCGATCCGTAGCGCGTGCCCGCACATTCTTCGCACGGGACGTAGGTGTCGGGCAGGAAGCTCATCTCGAGCTTGATGCGGCCGGCGCCGGAGCAGGCTTCGCAACGTCCGCCGGAAGTATTGAATGAGAAGAAGCCGGCGCCGTGTCCGCGGATGGCCGCTTCAGGCAGTGAAGCGAGGCGAACGCGGATGAGGTCCCAGGCGCCGATATAGGTCGCCGGCGTCGAGCGCGGCGTCTTGCCGATGGGTTCTTGGTCGACGACTACCAATTGGCGGAAACCTTTCAGGCCCGAGAGCGTAGCGAAGGCTGGCTTGCCCTGATAGGAGACGACAGCGAGCGCATCCTTGCCCGTCAGGCCGTCCTTCTTTTTGGTGATGGCAGCTCGAATCGCCGGTGCGAGGAGATCGGTGATAAGGGTGGACTTGCCGGCGCCCGAGACGCCGCAGACGACGGTGAGTCGGCCGACGGGAATCTGGACGTCGAACCCCTTGAGGTTTCGGAGTGCGGCATTCTTTAGGCGGACCCACTCGGTGGGGGCTCCTTTGCCGGCGAGCGGCCGGCGCGCGCCGCGGAGCGGATGAGGGATGGCTTCCCTGAGGAAGCAACCCGTGACGGAGTCGGCACGTTTCTCGAGTGCGGCCGCCGTGCCTTGCGCGACAATCGTGCCGCCGTGGACGCCAGCGCCCGGGCCCATGTCGACCACCAGGTCGGCGGCGCGCATGGTATCTTCATCGTGTTCGACGACGAGGACCGTGTTGCCGCGGTCGCGGAGATCTTTAAGCGAGCCGATGAGGCGGTCGTTGTCGCGCGGGTGCAGACCGATGCTCGGTTCGTCGAGCACGTAGAGCGCACCGGAAAGCGTCGAGCCCAACTGCGCCGCGAGGCGGATACGCTGCGCTTCTCCGCCCGAGAGCGTGTCGGCGCCACGGTCGAGTGCGAGGTAGCCGAGGCCGACGGAATCCAGGAAACGCAGGCGAGCGGCAATCTCAGGCAGCAGTGCACCGACGATGGCTTTCTCGCGGGCCTCGAGCTTGAGTCCGGAAAGGAAGGCGAGGGACTCGTCGGGCTGCAGGCGGAGTAATCCGGGTAGAGAGAGCGAGCGGCCCTTCGGGCCAGCCAGCTTCACCGAGCGACCGATGGGGCCGAGGCGTTCGCCGTGGCAGGTCGGGCAGACTTCTTCGCCAACGCGATCCGCGATGGCGTTCTCGTTGATGGATTCTTCTTCGTCGGAAGAGAAGGTCGTTACTTCCAGGCCGTGGCCGCGGCAATCGGGACACCAGCCACGCGGGGAATTCCAGGAGAGATGCTTCGGATCGACCTCCGGGAATGATTCGCCTGTGGCGGGATCGCTGCGCGACGTCGAGAGATAGGCGACCTGATGGCCGTCGGCGCCAAGAAGAACGCACGCATTCTTGCCCGCTGCCAGCACCTGGCGGACGAGCGTGCGGAGCGCTTTCTCGCCGGACTCTTCGGTCTCGTCTGGCAGTCGGATCAGGCCGTCGGCCCGGATCTCGCCGAAGACCGCGTCGACATCGTGCTCAGAGTAGCGATCGAGACCTTCGAAGCCTTCGACCTTGAGCATCTTACCGTCGCAGCGGAGGAGGCGGAGTCCTTTCGTCTCGGCCCATTCGGCCAGCGGGCGGTGATGGCCCTTGCGGGAGCGGACGAGCGGAGCTGCGATGAGGAGCGAACCTTTCTTCAGCGACTTCGCCTTCTTGGCGACGAGGCGGACGACGGAATCTTCGGTCATCTCCTCAAGCGGTTCGCCGGTGGTCGGGCTGTGCAGCACCCCGGCACGGGCGAAGAGTACGCGGAGGTACTGGGCGACTTCCGTGACCGTCGCGACGGTCGACTTTGCGGAACCGCGGGTCACGCGCTGTTCGATGGCGACCGTGGGCGGCAGGCCCGTGAGCGAATCGATGTCGGGCTTCGGCAGCTGTTCGACGAATTGGCGAGCATAGGCCGAGACGCATTCCAGGAAGCGGCGCTGGCCTTCGGCGAAAAGGATATCGAAAGCCAAGGAAGATTTCCCCGAGCCCGAGACGCCGGTCATCACCGTGAGCGAGCCGTGAGGGATCTCGAGAGAGACGTCCTTCAGGTTGTGTTCGCGGGCACCGCGCAGCGAGATGGAGGTCGGACGTGGTTTGCGCGCCGTGGTCGACGCGGAGGCGAAGGCGTCGTCGCCTTGTGCGAGGAAGCGACCCGTGACCGTGCCGGCTTTGGCGACTTCGGCGGGCGTGCCTTCGGCGACGAGGTGGCCGCCAGCGGGGCCGGCCTCGGGGCCCATTTCCAGAATCCAGTCGCAGGACTTTAGTATGTCGAGGTGGTGTTCCACAACGATGAGCGAGTGGCCGGCTTCCGTGAGGCGATGGAGCAGCCCGATTAGGCGCGCGACGTCTTCGCGGTGCAGACCCGTGGTCGGTTCATCGAGCAGGAGGAGGGCGCCAGGCTTGCGCGTATCAATCTTGGAAAGATAGCGGACCAGCTTGAGCCGCTGGGCTTCGCCGCCGGAAAGGGTCGTGAGCGGCTGGCCCATCGAGAGGTAGCCGAGGCCAACTTCTTCCAGACAGGCGAGTTGGGTGGAGGCCGGCGTGCGTTCGCCGAGGAACTTGCGCGCCTCGGTCACCGACATCGCGAGCAGGTCGCCGACGGACTTGCCGTCGTAGTGGAAGCTCAGCACCTCGTCGCGGAAGCGTTTGCCGTTGCAGGAAGGGCAGGGGAGGGCGACGTCGGAGACGAACTGCATCTCCACCGTCTCCCAGCCCGCGCCGCCGCAGCGTTCGCAGCGGCCTTCGCCGGCATTAAAGGAGAAGTGCGAGGGCGTGAGGCCCGCGGCCTTCGCCTCGGCCGAGTTGCCAAGCAGCGTGCGGATCGCGTCCCAAGCACCGACATAGAGGGCAGGGTTGGAGCGCGGCGTACGTGTGGCGGGCGACTGGTCGACGAGCGCGACCTCGGCCGGCTCCTTATCGAACTTCACCCATTTCAATTCCTTGGCTTCGTCGCCTGATTCTGGATCGCGTCGGCCGATCACCTGATGGAGTAGCGTCGACTTACCGGAGCCCGAGACGCCGCAGAGGCCGACCAGGCGGCCGAGCGGAATCGAGCAGGCGAAGTCGCGGAGATTATTCACCGTCGCGCCGCTGACGCGGAGGCGCGCGGTCGTGTCGCCGATCGGTCGCGGGGTGCGCGGCTCGGAGACGCGGCGGCCCGAGAGCCAGTTGCCCGTCGCGGAATCCTTAATCTTTAGGATCCCCTTCGGAACCCCTTGGTACAGGAGATGGCCGCCTTCGGCGCCGGGGCGCGGGCCAATTTCGATGAGCCAGTCGGCGGCACGCATCACGGATTCGTCGTGTTCGACAACCACTACCGTGTTACCTTGGTCGACGAGACTGCGGAGGATGCCGACCATACGTGAAAGGTCGCGGGCGTGCATACCCACGCTCGGCTCGTCGAGGACGAAGACCGTGTCTGCGAGGCAGGCGCCGAGGCAGGAGGTCAGGTTGACGCGTTGGACTTCGCCGCCGGAGAGCGTGCGGGAGAGTCGATCGAGGGCGAGGTAACCGAGCCCGACTGCCTCGAGGTAGCCGAGGCGCGCGAGGATGGCTTCGAGCGCGTGATCGGCTGGGTGGCGCGAATCCTTTGGCGCCAGCGGTGCGAGTAGTGTGCGCAGGTCCGATACCGGCGAAGCGTAGAGTTCGGGGAGGGACTTGCCCTGCCAGCGCCAGAAGAGCGACTCCTCGCGGAAGCGGCGGCCGTGGCATTTCGGACAGGACTCGTAGGCGCGCCAGCGGGAAAGAAAGACGCGCACATGCATCTTATAGGTCGTCCCTTCCAGCCAGCGGAAGAAGCCGCGGATGCCATACCACTTCGAATCGTATTCGCCCTGCACGTAGCCTGGTTCGCCGTTCTCGACGAATTTACGGTGGGCGGCGGAAAGTTTCTTCCACGGGACATCGAGCGGGATGGCCGCCTTCCGGCAGGCGCGTGCGAGATCTTTTTGCGACTCACCGTAGACGTTACCTTGGAACGGTGCGATCGCGCCTTCGGCGAGCGTCAGGGCTGGGTTTGGGATGATCTTATTCCAGTCGAGCCCGATGACGCGACCGAAGCCGCGGCACTCCGGGCAGGCACCCACGGGCGAATTGAACGAGAAGAGTGCGGGCGAGGCTGGGCGGAACTTACGTCCGTCGACTGGAGATTCCAGGGCTTCGCTGTAGCGGGACAGCTCCTGGCCTTGGTCGTCGAGCAGGCGGAGGCGGGCGCCGCCGAGGCGGAAGGCCGCGAGGGCCGCTTCATGGAAGCGCGAGGCCTGGTCGGCCGCGATGGTGACGCGGTCCTGGATGACGAGCAGTTCGGTCGCGTCGGCGGGAATCTCGTCTTCCGTTAAGCGAATCCGCTGGCCGGAGGCGAACGCCCGACTGAAGCCCGCTTTCGCGAATTCTTCCGCAATCGTCTTCCATCCCAGCGTCTCCGGTTTCGAGACCGCAAAGGCGAGCGAAAGGGATTGGCCCATGAAGCGCGCAAGCGAGTCCAGCCAGGCGGCGTCGGGGCCGCGCGGGACGATAACCTGGCCGCTGGCCGGGTCGATGAGGTCGGCGCGGTGGGCGAACCAGACTTTGAACCAATCGCAGAGCTCTGTCATCGTGCCGACCGTCGAGCGCGAGGTGCGGACCGCGTTGCCTTGCTTGATTGCGACGGAGGGGCGGACGTTCTCCGCGGAGTCGAGTGCTGGCGAGGGGAGCAGTTCGAGGAATTGGCGGACGTAAGGGCTGAACGTTTCGACGTAACGGCGTTGCCCTTCGGCGTGTAGCGTGTCGAAGACCAGCGAAGACTTGCCGGCGCCGCTGAGGCCCGTGACGACGACCAATTTACCGACGGGGATGTCCACGTCGAAACCCTTCAGGTTGTTTTGGCGGACGCCGCGGAGGCGGATGGCGTCTGGTCGGGGAGCGGACATCGGACCCTCCATCGGACACGAAACCGCCTGCTTGGCAAACCTGCTAACGCACTCGGCAGCGAATCACGCCCTGCGGGGTGGCGACCGCCTTAACTTTAATATCATGCGGCTCATCCGGGAGGCGCGACATCAACTGGAACGCGTGGGCGTGCCCGAGCAGGAAGGTCCGCCGGGGCGGCTTGGCTAGGAGGCGGTCGTAGAAGCCGCCGCCGAAGCCGAGGCGCCGGCCGGTGCCGTCGAAGCCCAGACCTGGCACGAGGACCAGCTCGGCTTCGGCCAGCGTCGCGATCGGTGCGGACGGCTTCGGTTCACGAATCCCGAGGCGCGACGACTGGAGGGCGGCGAGGTCGGTGACTTCGTGGAGGATGAGCGTCGTCTTGTTCGTCACGCGCGGCAGGAGCAGGCGCTTGCCTTCGAGCAGCGCGAGCATCATCAGCGTGTCGGTCGGTAGTTCGCCCCCGAAGGACGCGTAGAGGCAGACCGTCTTCGCCTGCTTCCATTCGGGCAGTTGTGTGACTAGGCGGGCGGCCGCGTCGCCGGCGACCTGCCGTTCGCGGGGCGTCAGGGTCGTGCGGCGGGCCTTGAGTTCCGCCCGCAGGCGGTCCTTGTCGGCGCGCGCATCCATGCCGTCAGAAAATCCGGTTCAGCGTCAGAGTCAACAGGACGACGGGCAGGTAGAGGATTGAGGCGAGGAAGAGTGGCTTGGCGACTTCTGCTCGGCGACTGGGTAAGCCGAAATCCAAGCAGAGCTTAAAGAACCAGGCGCCAGCGATGAACGAGATCCAGACATAGGGACTGGCCCAACCCGGAAAGAAAATCGTGGCGATAGCCCCAGCGACAAAAAGCATCGGGATAATGAATAGCAGTGCCCAGATGGCGGCGGAGTTGCCAGATGGGTCCTCGACGGTGGCCACCTTGAAGCCGCCACGTACGTAGTCTTCACGGCACATTACTGCGAGGGACATGAAGTGGGGGACTTGCCAGAAGAATAGGAGAGCGAAAAGAAGCCAGCCCATCGTGTCGATGTGGCCGAGTTTGGCGGCGGTGCCGATGATTGGTGGAATCGCGCCGGGCAGCGAGCCGACCAGCGTGCACCAAGATGTCATCGTCTTCAGGGGCGTATAGAAAAAGAGATAGGAAATCGCGGTGGCGGCCGTCAGGGCGCCGGCGAGAGGCTGATTGGTTCCTGTCCAGACGAGGATCACGCCGAGAGCCAACAGCAGTAGACCGAAGAGGAGGACCGCGCCGGGCTTCAGGATGCCGGCAGGAATGGGGCGGTTGCGCGTCCGCTCCATCTTGGCATCGGCGTCGCTCTCCCACCACATATTGATAGCCCCGCAGCCGCCGGCGGCGAGGGCGGTGCCAATCGCTAGCGAGACAAGTACCTTAGGGTCCGTGGCTTGGCTCGGTTCGCTGCAGAAGTAGCCAGCCAGCGCCGAGAGCACGGAAAGAAAAGATAGCCGGGGCTTGGTTAGCTCCCAGTAGGCGGCAGGCATGGATCCGGCGCGTTCGCTCATCGGTCTTGTCGTGGCGGTTTTGCGCGACGGGTTAAAGGTAAATCAGCTGCCACGGCTCAGGCCGGCGACTCCGCCGTGGAGCGACGGGCCAGCATGACGGCTGCGCAGAGAGAGGAGAACAGGGCCGCGCCGACGACGAGGTGCACCGTGCGGACGTGAGGGTTGAGTGGGAGTTGAATGCTGAGGATGCCGAGCAAGACCTGCAGGAAGACGAGCGCGACCAAGGCTGCCCAGCGGAGGAGCGGGAAGCCGAAGCGGGCCAACTGGATGGCGAAGAAGAGCACCGCCGCGCCAGCGAGGAGGGCGCCGCCGCGGTGCAGGAGGTTGACCCACCAAACGACGCCTGTGCCGATCGCGGGGATGAAGATTCCTTCGCTAGGCGAGGTGACCCAGAGGGTGAAGTGCCCTTGACGCATCACCGCACCGATCACGATGATCGAGAGCGTCAGGGTGGCGGCGAAGGCACCGGTGCGGAAGAGTAAGCGCGGGGCCGAACGGCGGGCCTGATGCCAAGCGGCCGTGTGGGCGAGGGCGATGAAGGCGAGGAGTGCGAGCGTGAGCTGGGCGTTGACCGCGTGGCCGACGGCGAAGGCCGCCGCCTTGAAGTTACCGTCGCCGCCGACGTTGAGCTGGTCAAGGAGCACACGGAGTCCCCCGAGTAAGCCTTGAAAGACTACCAGGCCGACGAGCACGTAGGCTGCGATTCGAATCGAGCGGCGGTTTTCGCGGAAACCGTGGGCGATTGCGATCGCGATGCAGAGTAGGCCGAGTCCGGTCGCGGCGAGGCGATGGGAGTGCTCGGCGAACTTATCGATCTCCGTGAGCCAGCCAGGAGGGTTGATCGAGCCATTGGAGAGCGGCCAGTCGAGGAAGGCCATACCCGCGCGGATGCTCGTGGTGAAGCCGCCGGCCTGGAGCACTAGGACGGACCAGCCGAGCGTGAGCAGGCACAGTCCGAACAGGCGTCGGTCAGGTGCGGCGGTTTCCGGCTGGCTCATGCTCCCATTTCAAGTGACAACGGCGTCGGTGCAAATCCCAAGCGTGCTTATCGCGGGAGTTAAGCCCCGCCAATAGGCCTTATCAGAAGCGGGTCGCCGCTTGGCCGAAGGCACGGATCTTCCCGACCAGGTTCGTCAGCCCGTTGCGCCGGTTGGGCGAAAGGTGCTGCGTGATGCCGACCGCGGAAAGAAATTCCGCGTCGGTGGCGGCGACTTCCTGCGGCGAGCCGCCGTCGTAGAATTCGCAGACCAAGCTCGCGATTCCTTTGGTGATGAGGGAATCCGCATCGCAGCGGAAGCGGCAGACGCCGGCTTCAAGGGATGGCACTAGCCAGAGGTTGGAGGTGCAGCCTTCGATTAGGAACGCGTCAAGCTTCAGGTCGGCCGGGAGGGCCGGCGCGGCTTTGGCGCGGTCGATCACGTATTGAAAGCGCTCGTGGTGATCGGCGAAAGGCTCGAGCTCCGCGATGAGCTCGTCGCGTCGGCGGGACAGCGTCATGGGGTAATCAGCGGCCGGAAAGCGCCTCGGGGTCGAGGTTGCTTCGGATGAGCGGCGTGAGCGCCACCTCGAGCTTACGTTGCCGTTCGAGGGGCAGCTTTGATTCGGTGCGTAACCAGGAGACGGCTTCTTGCCAGATGGCGGGCGACGGACGGCGCATGGCGAGAAGTTGCTCGAGTTCGTCGGCGACCGATTTACGCGTGCCATAGGTGTCGGTCTGTCCGGCCAGGATACGGGCCGAGATATAATCGGCGCGCAGCTGCGAATAGCGCGGATAGAGGGTGATTCCGGCTTCCAACACGCGCACCGCCGATTCGCCGGCGCGGATGGTGCGCAGGTGGCGGCCGACGGAGCGATAGGCTTCCGGACCGAGGTTCTTGGCCTTGAGGAATTCCGTGAGGTAGCGGTCGCCAATATCGCGGTCGCGCTTCGCGACCACCGCATCCGGCTTCTGGCGCGCGTGGTAAGCGATGGCGATGAGCGCTTGCACGATCGGCTCGTTCGACTTGAAGAACGCCCGGTCGGCGGCGACGATCTGTTGGTATTGTACGATCACCTGGCCGGGCTCGGGGCCGTTGAGGATCGCTTCGAGGTGAAGGGCGGCGAAGGTCGCACGTTCAAGCCCGTGTTGCGCCGCGGAGTTAGCCAGTACTCCGGTGAGTTCGGCGTAGCCTTTTTCGGCAGCGAAATTGGCCAGCGCGATCATCGGGGCCGAGTTGCCCGCATAGTTTGTGAAAATTAGGCGGAGCTCCCTGTCGAAATCTTCCTTCAAGCCCAGTCGGTCAAGGAGTTGCAGTTTCTGGATGTGTGGGAAGGGGGCTTTTTCGTCTGCCGAAATCCGTTCCTGGGTCACGGCGAGGGCCAGTTTGTGTTTACCGAGCAAGATATGGAAGCGGGCTAGCTGAGAGAGCACCGCATCGCGGCCGGCCCCCTTGAAGGAAGAAGTCTTGGCCTCGAGGAGGCCAATCGATTCCTGCGTCTTGCCCCCTTCGAATAGGGCGCGAGCCTTGAGCAAAAGCCCATTTGGCTTTGAATCTAAGTTGTTGGATGAAATGATGTTAACAGCATCCGGATATTTTCCTATCCAGTACAGGGACGTCGCCGCCGAAAGGGCGAGCGACTCGCGCATATAGGTCGGAATATTCTTTGTTTCACGGATGAGCTGTAGGCTTTGATCGATGACTTCTTGGTCACGTTCCCGAGCTTGGAGGAGTTGAAAATATCGCTCCAAATAGTCCTTGGTCAGAGGGTCGTCGACGGGCAGGAATTCCAACCCGTGCTTGAGGGTCTGAATCGCATCATCTGTACGGCCAGCGATTGAGTGTAAGAAGTTGGCGTAAAACAACTTAGACTTGGCATTGCCTGGATTGCAGCGAACCGCCACCTGAATGAGGCGTGAGGCATCTTCCATTTGTCCGGCATCTTGGGCTGCCATGGCCTGGGTCGTGAAGAAATCCGAGAGTTGTTTGAGATGCTCTTGGCGAATTTGAACCGCTTTTTCAGGCTGATCTTCGAGCTTGGCCAAGGTCAGCCGAATCAATTGCAGCAAAGCCTTATCTTTGATGAGATCGGCCTTGATGTAGGTTTGGCGCGCATAGCTCAGAATGGCCTCTTTATCCTTAAGTTGGGGCAATCCGGCTAAAATGATGATTTCGGCATCGGCTTCGGCGGCTGGATTGGCGGCATCGGCGGTCTTGGGGGCGGCCAGAGCTGGGGCGGGGGTCTGGGCCGAGCTTGAAAGGCAGGCGATCCCAAGGAGGAAGGCGAGGGTCAGGCGGTTGGGCAGCATGGGAGGGGTTTTGAGTAATGGCAGGGGCGTTGGAATTGTCCCGACAAAAAAGCCGAAGGTGGGGCTTGGCGGGGAGGGGAGTAAAGAAACCTTAAAATCCACGCACTTTCCTCTTGCATGAGGGGCTTCCACCCCTATGCCCAAACACTCTTTTCCCAATTTACCGAGGTCCATGCCTACCATCAATCAGCTCGTCCGTAAACCGCGTGTCCAACCCAAGGCCAAGTCGAAGTCGCCTGCCTTGAATAACTCGCCCTTCCGCCGCGGCGTCTGCGTGCAGGTCATGATCCGTACGCCGAAGAAGCCGAACTCGGCCCAGCGTAAGGTCGCCAAGGTGCGCCTGACCAACGGCCAGGAAGTGATTTCCTACATCCCTGACGAAGGCCATAAGCTCCAGGAGCACTCCGTTGTCCTCGTCCGCGGCGGCCGCGTGAAGGATCTCCCGGGCGTCCGCTACCACATCGTCCGCGGACCCCTCGACTGTTCTGGCGTCGAGAAGCGTCGTCGCTCCCGTTCCAAGTACGGCGTCAAGCGTCCGAAGGAAAAGAAGGCCTAATCCGTTTCCGCACCCAACTCCCTTAGATCATGTCTCGTCGTCGCAAAGCAGCCAAGCGCGCCCATCTCCCGGACGCCCGTTACGGCTCCCCCCTCATCAGCCAGCTCATCAACGTCGTGATGAAGTCCGGTAAGAAGTCCATCGCCCAAGGCATCGTCTACGGTGCGATCGAGAAGGTCAGCGAAAAGCTCATGAAGGGCAATCCGGTCGAGCTGATGCTTGGCGCCCTCGAAAACTGCCGTCCGAAGCTCGAAGTGAAGAGCCGCCGCGTCGGTGGTGCCACCTACCAGGTCCCGGTCGAAGTCTCCCCCGAGCGCCAGAACAGCATTGCGCTGCGCTGGGTCGCCGCCGCCGCCGCTGGCCGCAAGGGAACCACGATGTCCGAAGCCCTCGCCGCCGAGATCGTCGACGCTTACAACAACACCGGCAACGTGGTGAAGAAGCGCGAAGAGACGCACAAGATGGCCCAAGCCAATCGTGCCTTCGCTCACCTTAAGTGGTAATCTCTGACTGAATCTATTTTAGGCCGATACCTGGTCCCGACCATGTCCACCCTCTCTTCTCTCAATTCTCCGACCCGTGCGTTCCCCCTGGAGCACACGCGTAACATCGGTATTGCCGCGCATATTGACGCCGGCAAGACGACCACGACGGAGCGCATCCTCTTCTACACCGGCGTGGTGCACAAGATGGGTGAAGTGCACGATGGCACCGCCACCACCGACTGGATGGAACAGGAACGCGAGCGTGGTATCACGAT